>JAGQQE010000688.1 GCA_020426345.1 Planctomycetaceae bacterium | reverse complement strand
CTGTTTCTTCGCGAAGATCCGGATGAAGTCGACGACGAATCACTGGACTGGCGTTCGAACCTGAATCCTGAATCGCTCCGCGTCAACACAGCAGCAATGCTGGAGCCGGCATTGGCAAACGCGTCTGTTGGTGATCAGTTCCAGTTCGAACGTCTGGGATACTTCTGCGTCGACAGAGATTCTGCACCAGAGGCTCTGGTATTTAATCGAACGGTTACACTGAAAGATGCCTGGGCAAAGCAACAGGCTCGATCCTGAATTCCCTCCTGATTCCGTAAGCTTCTCTATGACGCATCCACGGATATCGGCGGCCCCCTTCGAATGATGTCGATCCGGAAGCCTGCAACAAAGATGCTGATCGCCGTTTCATGACAATACTGACAGGATGTTTATTGTTGTTGGCCAGCATCGCCGGGCACACTGAATACTGGGTGATGCTGGTCAATCGAACGCATTCTTTGGGGATCAGCTACCTGATCCTGAAAGCCTTTCGCAAACTGCATGACCTTGCTGTAGTGCTGTTCGCTGCATTCGTCATCTGGAAGCTGGGAGTGTGCCCGAATGGACTGCTAACAGGTGGCACATTCGCCGGCCAGCCACGGTGGGCTCAGAATCTTCTTCTGTTCACCATCCCGGGCACAATACCGCTGATCGTTGGCATCCTGCGATGGCATCTTGTCATGAAGCGGGATTTCCATCGGACCGACAGCAGCAGAACGTACGATGTTTCCGCCCCTGCGGTGACACCATCAGCGGGTAACAACGTGAAGGGAACGCGGATGCACTTATCGCGTCTTTTCCCGTTAAATGAAATCTATCATCTGCAGATCAATGAAAAATCGGTTCATCTTTCGGGAGAAGTCGGGAGCAGCTCTGAATTTCGTCAGGAAGTGAAAAACACGTCACCGATCCGGATCGTTCATTTTTCCGACCTGCATTTCGTGGGCTGTCCGGGAGAAGGGTACTACCAATGGCTTTTTGATCGAGCCATGGAAATGAAACCGGACGTCTTTGCTTTCACCGGCGATCTGATCGATGATCCCACACTTCTGCCATTAGCTTGCAGGCTACTCAAGCCCCTCACAGAAATCGCACCGTGTTTCTTCGTGCTGGGTAATCATGACTGGAGATTCGATTCATCCGAGATACGAAAGCAGGTCGAACAGACGGGCTGGATTGATGTCTCGGGAAATGCAATCACCCTGAAGCTGGCGGATCGAAACATTGTGATCTGCGGAACGGAACGGCCGTGG
>JAGQQE010000687.1 GCA_020426345.1 Planctomycetaceae bacterium | reverse complement strand
ATCAGTCCCGGGCCACCCCCCGTCATCACAGTGAAACCTGCTTTCGAAACAGCGGCCGCCACTTCCACGGTCTTTTGGTAATAGGGATGATCTTCCCTGAATCGAGCGGAACCAAAGATGGTGACGCAGGGCCCAACGAAGTGCAGACGCCGAAATCCGTGTATCATTTCTTTCAACACACGCCATGCGAGTGCAAATTCACGGAAACGAGATTGCGGTCCCCGAAGGAAGCGTGTTTCCTGCGGGCGACGAGTGACGTTTCGAACAATTGAAGGATCCGTTTTGGTATCCATGTGAACATTCACAAGATAGAAGGCATGGACGAATTTCATTGTCAGCTCACCGACAATCGTCAGGGCGTGCCAGCAGAGCGGACAACCGTTACACTGAGCGTAGTTCAGAATGAAAACAGAAGTCGATGTCGTATCTTCGCTCTGCGAGTACAACGACCGACTTAAACGCACGGATAATCCATCCGGATCGCAGAATCTGGCAGGATGCGGGGGTTGCGGGTTGCTTCAGGCAACATCTGCGGGAGACGTTTGGTGTTGGAAAGAACTTCGGGGAAGAATTCTGAATCGGAAACGGATCGCGAAGAACGTCTGGCAAGTGTGCTCGACGAAGTCCTTCACGGTGGCACGGAAGCGTCGTCTGATGCCAGATTGAGCATGGCCGTCAGGCAGCACCCGGATCTGGCTGCAGATCTTCGTGAGCTGTGGGCGACCGCGATGATTGCAAATGATGTCGCGATGTTCCAGTCCGCTGAAGTCAGCAGAATCATCGATGGAACCGGATCCGGCCCGCTGAAGACACCCGACTGGAGTCTTTCCGGCGGTAATGCCGCCGGGGCACAGATTGGAAACTACGAGTTACAGGAAGAGATTGGTCGCGGAGGGATGGGAGTCGTCTACCGCGCGTACCAGCGCGATCTCAAGCGTTCCGTCGCGTTAAAGATGATTCCAAACGCAGCCTTTGCGTCTTCACAGGACCTCGCCCGTCTGCGTGCCGAGGCAATTGCCGCGGCGAGTCTCGCACATCCAAATATTGTTCCCGTTTATGATGTTGGTGAATACAATGGTCAGCCCTGGTTCAGTATGCAACTGATCGAGGGGCATACTCTTTCTCAGTTGCTGGCCAGAGGCCCCATTTCCAGTCGCGATGCCGTATCAATTCTGCTGCCTGTGGTGGATGCAATTGGTACTGCCCACCGGGCCGGCCTGCTGCATCGTGATTTGAAGCCATCCAACATATTGATTGCAG
>JAGQQE010000686.1 GCA_020426345.1 Planctomycetaceae bacterium | reverse complement strand
CCTCGAACTTCCGCCGGTGCATCCGGTTTCAAATCCCAGGTATCCTGATGCGCTGGGCCTCCCCACATAAAAAGCAGGATACATGCTTTTGCTCTGGCCTGCGCGGCCAGTTGCTTTGCCTGACGTTCGACGTGCTGAAGTTCTGTTCGTTGCTGCGTGGCAATTGCGGCAGCAACGGATTGAGCGTTCAGCAGTTCCGGCAGCGAAATTCCAAGCAGTCCGGCAGCGCCCGCGCAAAGCGTATCACGTCGTCGGATTGGTTGCTGCTGTGGGATTCTCGGCCGGGATATCATATCGCCTGAGTCCTGCAAGTTATGTCTCTTCATCATCGTCGTCATCATCGTCTGGTGGATCAGACAATGCCGGCATGCCGATCAGCGCTTCGACTTTCTCGGCGAACTGGCAAAGTCTCCCAAGCACCCGAGCCTGTAGCGGGGGCAGTGAATGACCGATGGTGTCTGCAGCTTCGTAGAGTTCCACCGGATTGTCGGGGTCCGGCAGCTTTTTCAGCATGTATTCGGCCATGGAAATGTCGGCCTTCGCGTGATCGAAGGGATATCGAGTCTGTCGAAACGACGAATGCAGGTCGACAATCAGATCGTTGAGTACTGCCATTTGACTGTGAATATTCTCCAGCACGCCCTGAGCATCATTTCCATTGGATAATATGGTCAGAAGTTTGCCGAGCACAATTTGTCCATCCCTGATCTCAAGCAGCTGGTACAGCCGCTCATTGATGTGAAGGAACATCTGCAACAGCTGATCCAGTTCGTGTGGGAAGAAATTGTCGGCTTCAAGTCTTGCCGCAATCTTGCCGACACGCGCGAGTTTCAGCGCGGTGTAAAGTCGATCTGCTGCCGGGTCTTCAAATGCCTGCAGCTTGGGTTCCATCTTTCCCTGTCGAAGTCCTGCGGTATCTTCCGCCTGCTTCGCCTGACCTCGTGTTGTCAGCGGAATACTGAAATCTTTGGCCTTGACGTTTACGCCTGCAGCGATGAGCGCACGGGCCAGCTTGATTTCGATCAACTGAGTGTCGGCCTTATCGTATCGCTTCCATGCCTTTGCATAGCCGGGAGCTGCTTCCAGCATTTCGGCTCGACAAGCCTTCAGGTCTTTGGCCGCTTCGTTGGAGTTCGCAGGTGCATCCCAGACATCTGTTGGTGACGGCATGGCCCGGTACCATGAGAAATGCCCCTGAAAAAATCGCCGAAGTGCTTTGTAAGATTCCTGTTGCAGCTTCTGTCGTTCAATCAGGTCATCGACCGGATGGATGCTGCTCTTCCTGAGTTCCTTACCGAAGACCTCCTTGTAAAAATCCCAGGTGACAGCACGGGCATGGAAGTCGAA
>JAGQQE010000685.1 GCA_020426345.1 Planctomycetaceae bacterium | reverse complement strand
CCGCGAAAACGGCAACCACGCGAGTGTCGGCTATCGAACTGTACGCAACGGACGGGCATCATCAATTGTCTCTGCGGGCGGAAATCCACGAAAGGCACGCCCCCGCGACACGACTCTCCTCCGGAGAATCCCACCGGAGTCCGAAAACTGTTCGAAGTGAGATGATTTCATGAAACGCGGCGCTCGTTCCGGCATTCACAATCGGCCCGAATCGGTACTGTTTTCGT
This sequence comes from Planctomycetaceae bacterium, assembly GCA_020426345.1. Classification (GTDB taxonomy): domain Bacteria; phylum Planctomycetota; class Planctomycetia; order Planctomycetales; family Planctomycetaceae; genus F1-80-MAGs062. The sequence goes on along the minus strand of JAGQQE010000685.1, from coordinate 1,153 downwards.
CGATTGAGGCAGTCGAAGAACGTCAACTCCTGTCTGCAGCGACGTCTCCTATCGACGGAGTTGGGCACAACGAATCGTCTCCGTGGTGGGGAAGCACAGAGACAGAATTGATCCGCTACGCCAGCCCCGCCTATGAAGATGGACTCTCTAGTCCGGCAGGCAGCAATCGCCCCGGTGCCAGACTGGTAAGCAACCAGATTGTGGCACAAGCCGAATCGATTCTGAATGATCGACAGATGTCCGACTTTGTCTGGATGTGGGGTCAACTCATCGATCACGACATCGATCTGACCGATCCTGCCGTTCCTGCGGAAGACTTCAGTATCGACGTGCCGGCCGGCGATCCGTGGTTTGATCCGCTGGCGACGGGAACCGTGCAAATTGACCTGGCGAGATCCGTCTCCGTCGAAGGAGAAGAGTCATCTGATGGTATGCGACAACAACTTAACTCGATTACCGCCTGGCTCGACGGATCAGTCGTCTACGGATCATCAAACGAACGTGCGAATGCGCTGAGAAGTTTCGACGGAGGGCGTCTGCGAACCAGTGAAGGAAATCTGCTTCCCTACAATGACGCCGGATTGCCCAATGCCGGTGGATCATCTTCATCACTGTTTCTGGCGGGTGACGTCAGGGCGAATGAGAATATTGCGTTGTCGTCGATGCACATACTGTGGGTCCGGGAACACAACCGCCTTTGCGAAGAACTTTCCGCAGCCGACTCATCACTCACCGACCAGGAACTCTACGAAAAAGCTCGATCAATCGTTGCGGCAGAAATCCAGGTCATCACCTACAACGAATTCCTTCCGGCTTTGCTTGGCAATCACGCCATTGCTCCCTACGCCGGCTACGATTCGTCCGTGAATCCGACGATCGCCAACGAATTTTCCACGGCGGCCTACCGATTCGGGCATTCATTGTTGTCGCCATCGTTACAGCGGATCGACGCTTTTGGTAGCAGTATCCCTGAAGGTGCGTTACCGCTCGCATCAGCCTTCTTCAACCCGCCCGCGCTGCTGTCCACGGGAATTGATGTTCTTTTCCGAGGTGCAGCCGTTCAGGCAGCTCAGGAACTGGACGTGCAGATCGTCGATGGCGTTCGCAATTTCCTGTTCGGTGAGCCAGGGCAGGGCGGGCTTGACCTCGCGTC
>JAGQQE010000684.1 GCA_020426345.1 Planctomycetaceae bacterium | reverse complement strand
ATTCGATCTCGAATGGGACAACTCCAGCGAACTCGATCAACTGGAAGCGACCCTGAGCAATCTCAGGGAGACACTGCGAGACTAACCCAGTCGAGGAGCGACGACAGCCCCTTGCCTTGCCGGAGACGAGAGTCATCGGACACCAGCCAAAAACAAGCCAACCCCCCGGAGGGGCGACAGCAGAAAGGGAATGCGATCATGATTCACCGAATTGTTCTGATGATATGCCTGTTCGCATGGCATGCCGAAATTGCCATGTGTCAGCAACAGACTCCTGAGGCAGCTCAGCAATCAGCGGCGGAAGCTTTATTGCCGAATGCCGGTTCGACATCTCAGGCTTCTGCAACGAATGTTGAAGAATTCCTTCGCATGGAGATCGTCAAGGCAGAACTAGATCTTGAGACAGAGAAATCGCAGTATGGCCCGACGCATCCCAATGTGGTCCGCCTGGAACAACAGCTTGAACGCCTGAACGCAAAGCTGCTCGAAGTGCAGAATGAGCACACCGCTCGACTGGGCAGATTGGCGGGAACGCACACGCAGAATACATCCCCACTCGCTGCAGGTATTGAATCGCAACCCGCCGATCGAACGGCTATGGAGGCTGCTCGGGAGGCCGCCGAAACTCAATACCAATCTGCCGAGGCCGCATCGCGTCAGGCTGCAATGGAATACCGAAAAGCAGCAGCTCAGCAATCGCCGGATGCAAAGGCAGTTGCGGCCCTGAAACAGAAACTGGAGAGTGCCGTTCACACGGCGTTTGAGGCTCAGATGAAGCTTCAGCAGATACGACTGCAACTTGCGGAACTGAACCTGATCGAAGTCAAAGAGAGATACGAGCGGCGAGAATCCCTGGCGGCAAAGATCGTCGAACGCCGCGTAGCGGATCTTATGCAGGGCGAAGGCCTGAACAGGTTGTCGTCACCGGAATCCGTACTTTCCAACTCCGTGAACATGGATGCAGCTCTGGACGGAAACTGGACACTCAGAAAGATCACGGGGACAGGGATTTGGAGTCATGAATCCAACCTGCAACTTCGCACGTCACCGACGGAATGGACAATGATTCGAGGGACTCACGAGAGCAAGTTCAATCGGCGACTGAACCATGATGTCGAACCATATCAGATCGATGTCTTCCGAGTGAACACGCCGGACGCGCCGCCGCTGTACACTGGCATCTACAAAGTCGAAGACAACACGCTGACGATCGCGTGGGCACCGAGCGACGGTTCTGCTCCACGCCCTGTCGACTTCAGCGGCAGTGTGGGCACGGTTCAGACGTGGAAACGTGTGAAGACACTGCCAACGTTTGCCACGCCGCAGGAACTTGTGGATTACGTCAGCGAAATCAACGGCGAAGATTCGGAGGCCCCATCGAAGACTATGGAACAGCTTTTCGAGATTA
>JAGQQE010000683.1 GCA_020426345.1 Planctomycetaceae bacterium | reverse complement strand
GCGAAGTGTCCACTTCATAACAGACTTTATAGGGCCCCTGATGCTCTTCCGGTTGCGGAAATACGCCGGGCAATCGATCCAGCACCTTCCGCACCTCATCGGGTTCCCATGCATCACCGATCTGCTTTTGCCAGGTCAGATCGGGCGTTAAACTCTTCCCATAGTGCAGACCAGTCCCGGAGTCTGTTGAGAGCACGTCCGGAACCGGAATTCCAAGTTCCTCAATCAGATTCATTGCGCTTTCAAGTGTTCTTCCGGTGGCGATTCCAAATCCAACGTTCTCGACGTCCTGAACGACGGACATGAGCCGGTGTAGTGCCTCATCGTCTCCTGTCAGGGTATTGTCCAAATCCGTGATAATCAGCCGATCAAAGGCCGGCAATTGTCGATGCTTAGCGCGTTCTGAAGCCGCAACCGGGGTCTCCGAATGCTGCACAATGTCTCGAACATCCCTCAGATAACGATCGACGTGCTTGCTCCAGCTGTAATGCTCCCGCGTTCCGGTGATCCCGTTTGCGGACCATTCGTCCCATCGCTTCGGTTCACACAGAACTCTCAGCAGCGCCTTCTCGATGTCTTTTTCTGACAGCGGGTCTACCAACAATCCATTTCGACAGTTCGCAATGATGTCCGTGGGGCCGCCATCGTTCGTGGCCACAATGGGAACTCCACTGGCCGCTGCTTCAAGCAGGGTGAGCCCGAACGGTTCCGTTAACGCAGGATTGATAAAGACGCCCCGTCCCTGCGCAGCCAGTCGATAAAGATCCGGCACATCGGACGGTGAATGCGATTTGGGATACGCGACCAACCCATACAAATCGAAACGATCGATCAGGTAAAGTACATTGTTCAGGACGGACTGCTGTGACTTGGGAAGTTCCCGCAGGTCTTCGCGAGTCCCCATCACCAGAACAAGGTTCGCGGCCTCCTGAAGACGTTCACTCCCACCATACACACGCACCAGCATTTCAAGGTTCTTGCGTTCATCCGGCCTTGCCATTGCAAGGATCATCGGTTTGCCCGGATTTCGCAGAAAGCAGCTCAATTCTTCCGCAATCCGAGGTGGCTGCCAGTTGCTGTCTGCAGGACGGAATGCCGACAAGTCGACACCCGGCGGTATCACTTCCATGCGATCCGGCTGGTAGTGATCGTACAGTTCGTACTGTTGCTCAACTTCCTGATTTGTACTCGTCACCACCATCGAAGCGGTTTCAAGAGACGTTTCCTCTGCCTCGACACGCGTTAGAAATCTGTACCTGCGTTCCAGTACCTGTGGATCACTGTTGTCGAGCGCCAGGCGTTGCCGTTTCACACGCCCGAGAGAATGCCCTGTGAAGACAAAAGGGATATGCAGGAGTCGCGACAACTGAGCTCCGGCGAAGCCTGCATCTGCATAGTGCCCGTGAATCAGGTCCGGCAGC
>JAGQQE010000682.1 GCA_020426345.1 Planctomycetaceae bacterium | reverse complement strand
GCCCATCGGGATCATACTGTCAACCATAATTACCGCAATCGTGCGCTGAGGCTGTCTCAACCACTCTGAGCCGGTCTGAAGCCGATCTGCTGTGGCTGATAGCGCGCAAACTGGCCGCAGGAATCAGATGGCTTATCGTGGGCAGCGAGAAAGCGTTGCCTGTTACCGTCTTTCACTTCTGCATCAGAGGTTGGCATCAGGAGCGATGCGAGCTGAGGCGAATCCTATACCAGGCCGATTTTGACCTGTGCGTCGAGCGGTGTTGTGGATCCGAAACGCGCGACGCAGAGTTCGACGATGCGTTCGGCGGCTTTACCGTCACCGTATGGGTTGACGTCGACCTGCATTTGTTCGTAGGCGTCGCGATCGCTGAGTAGTCGAGAGACCTCGTCGATGATTGTTTGAGGGTTCGTGCCAACCAGTTTTGTAGCTCCCACAGTGAGTGCTTCGGGCCGTTCGGTCGACTCTCGCGTTACCAGCACAGGCTTTCGAAGCGTCGGTGCTTCTTCCTGGACGCCCCCGGAATCGCTGAGGATCAATGTCGCCTGGTCCATTAACCAGATGAATTCGGGATAGTCTGCGGGAGCAATCAGATGCACGTTGCTTCGGTCCGCGAGTCGTTCGTGGACGGGTCCGCTGATATTGGGATTCAGATGGACAGGATAGACAAACTGGACTTTCGGAAACTGCATCGCAAGCGTGGCGATCGCAGTGCAGAGATTTCGAATTCCATCTCCATGATTTTCACGGCGATGGGCAGTGATCAAAACCATCGGCCGGCCGGCGATGTCCGGATGCTTCTGCATCCACGTGGCGGCGTTCAATCGTTCCTGTGCGACCGCAATTTGGAGGGCATCAAGCACTGTGTTGCCCGTCACAATCACGTCCGCAGCCGGGTAGCCTTCATTCAGCAGATTCTGTCGTGCAACTTCAGTTGGAGCACAGTGCAGGGCTGTCGTCAGTGAGCAAACTCGGCGATTGAACTCTTCAGGAAATGGAGAATCGATGCTGTCCGTTCGGAGACCGGCTTCTACGTGCACAAACGGAATTCTCGCGTAGAACGCCGCCATGCTCGCGCAGAAAGCTGTTGTTGTGTCTCCCTGCCCGACGATGCAGTCCGGCTGATACTGTTGAATGGCCCCTGTCAGTGATGTCAGGCACCGGGCGGTCAGATCCGATAACGATTGTCCGGCGGTCATTAAATCCAGATCGATGTCGGCTCGAATTCCAAAGTAGTCATTCACCTGGTCCAGCATCTGTCGGTGTTGTCCAGTGACGCATACGACGGGCTTCACCCGCTTATCCCGCCGGGCTGCAAGCACAAGGGGAGCCATCTTGATTGCTTCGGGTCGGGTTCCGAATACGAGCATCATCTTCATGACAAGAGGTTCCAGTAGGCACTAAGGGTTATTGGCAGCCGCAGAGT
>JAGQQE010000681.1 GCA_020426345.1 Planctomycetaceae bacterium | reverse complement strand
CATAGCCACGTGCGATGCCTTCGAAGGAAATGTGGCTGCCCAGATCGTCGGATTCTGAATATCGCTCCGACTGCCACCACGAAGTTGGGGGTTCGTCGAAAGCTCCGATCACCTGTCCCAGGTTGACATGCAGGTCGCCTTCGATCTTACAACCGTCGCGTGGCCCGCCGACGATTTCAGTCGCCGAGGCGAACAGCGTGATTTCCCAGACACTGCGATCCGAATCGAAGTAAAAATGGCACCCCAAAGGGGCAACCGCCTGATAGTCAGTGATGGATCGTGAAACATCAGAGACAAACCACCGCATCCAGGGCGGAGGTATTGCTGTAGAATCGTTTATAGGTGTCATGAAACAGTAGGCCCGCGATATCCGACTCCGCCCCGGTTGCTTCGGCGACGGGTGTCGAAACTTTTCAGAATGTTTCCTCGAAGCTTTGGTTCAGGGATGAGGAATCAGGGGTGTAAACTTCGCGGCAATTGGAGGGTGAACCAGTGGGAGATACCAAATGACCGAACCGTGGAACCCACAATCAGGCAAATTACGGTCCCAAACCCAAAGTCTGACGGCAATCAGGCGAATTCTGTCATTTCCGGATTCGTCCGAGGCAGATCTACCTAAGGGCGCTTACGTCTCTTAGCAAACTGTACATGTGGTCTGACAAGTACCGTTAACAACATGGACGAAGAGAGGATCACACGATGGCGATGTTCAACAGGTGTATCAAAGAATCGACGGGTCTGTGGTTTCCCGGCACCCTGCTGGTCCTGATTCTGTTTTGCTCACTGACGTCTGTCGGCGCGGACGGGCCGCAGCACAGAAAGCATGTCGGTTTCCGAAATCGGTGCGTTGATATGCTGCTGGTGGATGACGACCTGCGGCTTCCCGGAATTGCGCTGCCATCGGATGAAAAAGACCGAGTCCGTTTCCTTGTGCGAACCCAGTGGCTGCAGAAGAACCATCCGAACTTTCTGGAGACATCCATCGATCCTTCTGTTCATGCGGCCGCAACCCGATTCAGCAAGCGCGTCACTGAAGGCTTACAGGCAGAAATCGCTCGCCTCCGACAAGAACCGCAACCGAATATTCAGCAGATTGGTTTGCTTGAGGAGGCATTGGTGCGAATGGAACCACCATCCTCCGAAGACGGAGAACTGATCATCGTCGACATCCCTCGAAGTCAGACAAGACGGCTGCAAACACAGATCGACAACCGCAGGCCGATCGGACTTGTCGGCATCTTACTGGGCGTGCCGGAATGCGAAGAGATCTCATGGCAGGATGTCCGGGCCGATTTGTTGCAGCGGCCTTCCGGCGAAGTCAGCGAGGCGATGGAACAGGCTCGACGGCTGCTGCAACCGCCGATTCAAAACGGCGAAAATGGTGACGACCTGGTCCGGAAAACGGTCGATGCGATTCTTGCCTGCATCGACATTCAGTCCGGCCGAGTTTGTCGAATCATTGAAC
>JAGQQE010000680.1 GCA_020426345.1 Planctomycetaceae bacterium | reverse complement strand
CGCCTTCACATGCATCACTGTTCCCAATGGAATGTCTCGCAAGTCTGCCGGAGCGCCGTGATAGCGAACGATGCCGTAAGGCAGCATAGCGAAAGGATGCGGATCGTTACGGAAGAACATCCCTGATCCCACAACACGAATGCTGCCGCGCCGGTTGGCATGGTCCACAAAGATCAGTTCGCCACGATACGAATGCGCCATCTCTACAGGAGGAAACGTTCCCGGCGTGGGACGAAAGGGTTCGTCATCGGCGTTAGCAGTGACTCCCGGCAGAGACATGCAGAGGCAAAGCGTGGCGAGGCAGAACGCGCCGACGGACATCGGCCGGTCAGTTCCCGGAGCAGGTTCTGGTCTTGCGTATTGAGTCGCAAATCGCCGACAGCGAATGGCTGCGAGCGTCCCCTCGCAACGGACGGATGTGTCCATGATGTTCGTTCTCAAACAGGTACCCCAATAAACTCATTCAGGACCAGTTGCAGAGTCATTTCCCGTTGATTTTAACCCGCGGCCGATAAGTCAGGTTTTAAGGTGGCAGGCGGCCTGGCCACGGTTTAAACAATTCAAACCCCTACAATGGACCACACAAATCCGGAACCTATTGTGTTCCAAAGTGGCGATCTCAGACCTCGATCAACCTGTTGCTGTCGCCGAACTTGTCGACTTCGACGCCCATCCGCTGGGCCATCAGCAGTAACAGGTTGCTCATGTGTGCATCCGAATTCGCCGGGCGGCTGCAGAGCCCGTAGTGCTCTCCTGGCTTGTCAAGCTGGTATCCACTGAAATGCCCCTGATTGAAGTCGACATGGCTGCCGTGTTTCAGTCCGAGATCTGTGCCACCGGCGAGCACCAGTGGCAGGTTGGCGTTGCCGTGACTGTGACCGTACGACATTCCACTGCCAAAAAGCGCCATGGTCGTGCCGAGCAACGGATGGCCGTTCAAGTCTTTGGTTTCGGAAAGACGCGTGAGGAAGTAACTGAACTGTTCAATCGCAAACGTATCGTAATTGGTCAGTTTCTCCATAGTAGCCTGCATCGCCGCCGTGGTGACTAAGCTGATGACGTGATTCCGTGATGCCGATCTCCGGAATCGCGAACGCATCTCCTTCACCGCCCAGACTGAATGTGGCCACGCGTGTGACATCTGTTTGAAAGGCCAGCACGATCAGATCGTAAACCGTACGAAAATAGTCACCCGCCTGCGTCTTTGGAATGTCGCGATTGGTGCGTTTGCGGTCGGCATCAGCGATCTGCGGCAACGGAGTGTCGAGCCACGCATCGGCTCGCCGCGTCCGAATTTCCGCCTCACGTACCGAAGTGAGATACTGGTCGAGCCGTCCTTTGTCGGCCGATCCCATCTGTTGTTCGAGCCGACGGACTTCGGCCAGGTTATCATCGAGCACACTCGCTTTGCGGCGTAGGACTCTTCGCTGGGCTTCGATGCCGCCTTTGGGTTCTTCGAACAACGAAGCAAAGATTTC
>JAGQQE010000679.1 GCA_020426345.1 Planctomycetaceae bacterium | reverse complement strand
GTCGCCTGAATGACTGGGGGAATCTTCTCTACGAATGCAGCCAGCAAAAAGAACTGGACGCGAATCGGCGTGTTCAACTGCGCGAGGCTGCCTCTGCGGTATGGCAGAAAATGATTGCAGTGGAACCGAATCATCCTCAGACGATTTGTCGCGTCGCACAGCTCGAATCCCGATCAGGGAACTATTCCCGTGCTGTCGAACTGTTATCTGATTATGCCCGGGAACATCAAACATCCGAAGAGATTCTGCAGCATTTGGGAGAAGTCTACTGGGCGATGAATCGTCGGGAGGAGGCGGTGTCAACCTGGAAGAAGATTGCCGCGTTGCCGGAGTTCTCCAACGCGTCAGCAGAGGGAGGCAGCGACCAGCGTAGTGAAAGTCGCAGGCTGACCAATGCTATTCGGGCTGCACGAATTCTGCAGCGCTACCAATTGCCATTCGAAGCGATCTCTCTTGTGGAGTCGTGTCTGAAAGTTCAAACGAATTTGCCGGCAGACGAAGTGCCGCCGAATGATGAGATTGTGAATGGATGGATGGTGCTGTCGGATTTTCTGGTCGACGCAGGGCAATGGGAAGACGCGTTGTCTGCCCTGAGGACAGCGTCAAAGGCCAGCAAAAGCACTGAAACTCGTCGGCTTGTTTTTCAAAAGCAAGTCAACGTGTTGCGAGCGATGGGTGGACTGGAAGACTCGATAAGAATGCTTTCCCGTACGCTCACTGACCAGCCGCCTCAGACAACTTCGCGGGATGGTTTCTTCGAGGGCTGGTGGCAACTGGCACTTCTCTATGAAGCGAACCAACAACTGCCGGAGGCCGCCGATGCAATCATACAGGCTGTGCGAATCAGCGAGAATGCCGCGAGGGATTCTGATTCCCGACCGTCGATTTCGCTTTTGACAACGGCAATGACCATCTGCGAATCGGCTTTGCAGTTTGAAGACGCAATTTCCTTCGCCGAACAGTTGGTGCGCAGTGACTCAGAGAATGCATTCGACCATTTGTCCCACCTGATTGAATTGCATGAACGCGCATTTCGGGCCGGGTACTCGCAGCATAAACAAAGAATCGTGAAGGCATCAGATCGACTGATGGAGGTGTTTCCTGATCGGCCTGAAACCTGGCTGAGAGTTTCTGAAGTGCAGTTGCATAACAATTGGGTTGCAGACGGAATTCAGACCCTGATGAAGGCGGCCGTACGATTTCCTGAAGACCAATCCATCCAGATGGCATATGGCTATGCATTGTCGCAGCATGGCCAAATCTCTGAAGCCATCACTCACTGGTGGGGACTGTTTGACAAGGCGACCAGCTATCCGCAGCGGGCAGCCATCGTCGAATTGCTTGCGCCACTTTACGGCAGGCTCGAACGGTGCGAAGCTCTGATTTCAGAGATCCACGATCGAACGGTATCCGCAGCGGGTTCGCGTGAGGCTGAACTTCTGGCAGTGACCGCCTGGCGAGCTGCGGGGAATGTTTCCATGGCTCGTCAGACGCTGCAATCGTTGCT
>JAGQQE010000067.1 GCA_020426345.1 Planctomycetaceae bacterium | reverse complement strand
TCGGAAGCCGTCTGCGTGTTCCAGGTGGTAGGCTGTGATTTTGGGGAATACGGATCGAGCCCACTCCAGTGAAACAGCGCTCGTGGGGTAGCCTGTTTCTACTGGTAGGTTATGACTTCGGCAAAGGGCTGCGATGAAGAGCCGTTGCGTGATGGATCGGTCTTTGTGTTCCAGTAACTTCCAGACGTTCTCGTCCCGCAGGGACTGAACCCGCACGACGCCACTTTCGCCACCTTTGCGCCTTTCGGACATGCACTGCGCGGTTTCCAGAGCATGGATGTCGTAACTGTCGATACCGCCGTAGGCCACGCAGACGCTTTCTGCCAGATCCGCATCCCCGGGCATTTCGACCGAAGGGTGTCTCCATGTGACCGGCAGTGATGAGCCTGCCAGAAACGGAAATTTCAGCCGCCGCGAATCGTCTACCATTTCAACGCATTCGTTCCATTCGGTGGACAGATGTTTGTCATTGAAAATGGGGACTGAACGTCCGCTGGCTTCGAAGACGCGAACACATTGCTTGAACCATCGATAACGTGGATAAAGTGTCTGACCTTTTTCGTTCTTTGGATAATTTCCGTGTTCGCCAATGATGACGATGCCGTCGACGGCAAGTTTGCCAGTGCCGAGTGTGAGAGCTTCTTCAATAGTGCTGCAGAGCCTGAGCTGGTGACGGTCAACCCTTCCCCGCGCCAGGTCATCTTCCGGAAACTGGTCGATGTAGACAGATGCCAGGTCGATTCGTGGCTTCTGCCACTGTCCCTGCCAGGAATAGCCTTCCGTAAGTCGGTCCAGAAAGTGCTGCGCATGTGAATGTGTTTTGACCCACGTCCCGATGAAAGCAACCCGAGGTTGACGACCGTTCTTCTCTGCGGCCGAGATTGAGGATTGTTCTGCCGGCAGAAGTCCGAGACCAGCGCTGCTGGCTGTCAGTGCCATCGATGTCGAAAAGAATCGGCGACGGTTCATCATGATGGGTGTTTCCTCATTAAAGAGTCGACTGTCGTGGGCGATATTTCAGATCCGTTCAGGGCGGGTGCACTGGAGGCTCGCGAATACAACTGAAGATCTCAGTGACCCAAACCTGGTTTCACTGTTCGGTTGATGGATGGAGAAACAAGATCTGTGGTGGGGTGTTTGGCGGGGCAGATGAGTTGAGACTAACTTCGGCGATTTATACCGTTCAGTCAACCGGATTGGCAGGGTTTGATCGCATCCGGCAATATCTGCTGTGCATTTCCGGATTGAAAAGTGAGATCGGCGGAATCGGCTGAAGACCGTCCTTCACGCGACTCCTGCCACTCTGATGGGGCTTGTGGATTTCTTTGGACACTGATAACCCTCCACCTCACAAACCAACTGCTCCTGCTGATCCTTCAGTCAAACTGCCGGTTCCAGAACGAATCTGGCTTCTTTGCTGGATGGTCTGTCTGGTGTCGGCGGTATATGTGGCTGCGGATCTGGAACCGGATCCTCGCGGCTTTGGTACTCATCAACAACTTGGATTGCCGGAATGTGTCTTTCGACAGGTTTCCGGATTCAACTGCCCTCACTGCGGGATGACCACCAGTGTGTCTCATTTGTTTCGCCGGAATCTGAAAGCGTCTGTTCGAGCGAATCCAATGGGCCTGGTCATCATACCGCTCATGGGGGTGTTTGTTGTTGCCATGTTCCTCAGCAGCGTGACGGGTATTCGATTAAAGATATTGCAGTTTGAAAACGTGCTGCGTGTGGTAGTGATCTTCCTGCTGGCCAGCATCCTGATCTGGTTGCTACGAACTCTTGATGGATGAATGCAGTTGTGGTGTGTTTGTAAGAAAAGTTGGACTGTTTTCTTCTGCACATTGCCTCACGAATCCGGATGTTGAAAGAACGGTGAGTATTCGATGGACCGAACCACCCATCCAGGCAAGTTTCTGTCGCGACTGCAGTGGCTGCAGCTTACTGCCGCCATGCTACTTCTGTTCTGCATATCGGGATGTGCACTTGGAGTGATGGCTGGCAAGATGCTGATGGGTGATCCGAAGCAGACAGCTGTTTTTCACGCCGCAACGGGCACCGATCTGACAAAAAGTCAAGAACGGGTCCTGATCATCTGCTCGGCACCGCATGGCATTCTGAATCGGTTTCCATCTCTTGAAATTGATCTGGTCGATCGCATCAGTCGAATTCTGGAGACGCGAGGAGTTCAGGTTGTTTCGAGTGATCAGGTTGCAGCCTGGTACGATGACCACGGAGAGTGGGGTGACTTTTCAGAGCTGGCCGATTCATTTGATGCCCACTATGTCATGAATATTGAATTGCGGACATTCAGCTATCAGGTGCCTGAGAGCGATCACTTGATGCAGGGTTCTGCGAATGGGCTGGTTGTCTTCCATGAAGTTACCGGTGAAGAACTTCGACCGAGCTACGAAGTGCTGCGTCAGAACTTTCAGCTCCGGTTCCCCGAAACCTATCCCGTGCCGCGTGAAAATCGTTCAGAACAAATCTTCGCAGAAGGCTTCATGGATCGAACCGCCATCCATCTGGCTCAAATGTTGTATGACCATAAGTCGAGCGAAACGGTTCACTAATATCAGGCATCGGTGTTCCTCTTTCGATTTGGATACGAAACAGAACAATGGAATTCTCTCAATCGAATACTGCTGACAAGACTGCCTCATCAATCGGCAGGAAACCCTGCTCTGTGACCTGTACAACGTTAAGTCGGCGTTCTCGACTCAGTCTCGGGTTAACTGCGCTGGCCCTGCTTGTGCTGATACCGGGGTGTAACTATGTCGTGTTGCTGGGCTACCTCATCGGTGGTCCGCCACAGCTTGAGCCATTGTTTGAGAAGGAAACCGGAAAGTCGTTTACTGACAAAGATGTCCGGGTGGCTGTGGTTTGCTACGCCCCGGATGAGCTCAAATATCAATTCGACAACATCGACCATGTTCTTTCGAAATCCATCAGTATGCACCTCGCACAGAAGGGGAAAGTTGATGTGGTTCGGCCGGATAAAGTTCGGACGTGGCTCGAAGAGAACAGAGACTGGGACACACCCGTTGAAGTGGGTGCCGCATTCGATGTTCGCTATGTTGTTTATATCGATCTCGCCGATTTCTCTCTGTACGAGCGTGACAGCGTCAATTTGTTTCGCGGTCGATGCGAAGCGATTGTCAGCGTGTACGAAATGAAAGCGGATGGGACTGGCCGACCGATCTTTTCCCGCGATCTGAATTCCGCGTACCCTACCCAGGTGCCTCGCTCCGCTTCAGAAGTCAGCTACGACACCTTCCGGATGGAGTATTTCATCCGATTGAGCGATGAAATCGGCCGCATGTTTTATCCATCCTTCAACGGTGACGACATCGGCTACGCAACGTAACACGCCTGTTCCTCTTAACCTCGACTTTTGCCATTTTGGGTTGTCACACGACAGCGGCGAGAGCGTGGAGGATGGTATCGCGAAATCGGTGGGGGAGTTTTGAAAAGGCATGGTGTTTTCCGAGGGTTTCAAAAACCCATTCGGACCAGAGCCAGCAGCGAACACGCGTAATCACTTCGGAAAACGTCACGGTGGATTTGCCCTCCCTGCGGATGCCCTCCAGTGACTTCCACCGCGAAGGCAGTTGCGAGTACAGCAGCACCACCAGCGAGTACAAAGCGAACAGCATCGGAGCCGCGCGAAGAACCGTGGAACGAGTCCGGCCTCGTGTCGTTTCCAGCCCCAGATACGCACGCATTTCCTGGAACATCGTTTCGATCGACCAGCGACCGGTAAAGATTTCAATGATCTCGCTCGCACGCAGAGAACGGTCTGTCGTAAAAAAGTAATCGTCCCGGTGAGTGCCTGTCAGATCATGCACGAACACCCAGCGAATCTCGACCAGACCGCCGCCCGGCATCCCGATGACATCCTTTGCCGAAGACTTTTGCACCGCGATGTCCATCCACCGTGTCATCGCCCGCCAGATGAATCACGCCGTCCGCAGCGAACGCTTCAATCACGAGAGTGGCGGGAATCTTTCCGAGCCTCCACTTCCAGAGCCGGGCTTGTGAGAAGACTCGGTGATAAGTCGAAATGTGTCCCGGCGCCAGTCTGCCTGCGGTTCGCAGAATATTGGTCACCGTGCGAGATCCCACAGTGAGAATCGCGGCCGTCAGTAACACGGAAACTCGCGGCTACGTTGTCTTTGTAAACGCCGCTGAAAAGGCTCCCGTGACATTCTCCATCGCGTCCGGTAATCTGTTCATGCGAGCTTCCTTGCTCGGGGAATGATTGGTCTGTGATAACCCAAACACTGCCCGCAGGAAGCTCCTTCCGTGAAGATCAAATCGCTCCCGCTTCACTCACAAAATTGGCAAAAGTCGAGCTAAGGCGGATGCCGGTGCACTTTAACGGTCAGCCTATCCACTGAGTCGACAACGTTTCTCCGAACGTATGACGACTGGTGAACACGTTCTGTACAACCCCTCCTCAAAGAGCCAGGCCATGAAGATCTCACGTCTGTTGGAATTGTTCCGAGTCACTGACAAGCGCGGTCGACGTCGCAGAAGCATGCTGGCGGAAACGCTCGAGGCTCGTCAGTTACTGACGCTGGCTCCGTTCCAACAGATCAATTTCTATACGGGAACGCCGGTGCCGGAGACGGATGAGAACACCAGCTTTCAAATGGTCGACTGGAACAATGATGGCTTTCACGATGTGATCGAAATTGCTCACGGGGCAACGCAATCGGGCCAGGTAGAATTGCGGACGTATTCCGGGCTGTATGCTGACTACGATGCAACGACCGACGGAGCTGCGGAGGCGGCGGTATTCAGTACGACAGTTCCAATGAATGCGGTCGATGCAGGCGAATGGCACTTTCTGTCAGATTATTGGAACGGGGGAAGTCATCCTGATCTGGTTGCGATTCACAAGTCCAACACCAACTCTGGCTTCGTGGAGATTTCCATTGCGACGGGCGTCAGTTTGTACCAATCCATCCAGGGGCCGTTTGTGACATCATTGACGGCAATCGGTGCAAACTGGACTTTCGACGGAGGTCACTTTGACGGCGACGGAACTATGGACCTGTTTGCCGTTCGGCGTGATGGCAATGCCGGAACAGAGATCACCGTTCTTTCAGGTGCCGTGTCCGGTAGCAACCGATTCCACAGCTCCCTGTATCAGGGGACAATCGCCCTGCCGCGAACAAACGATATGTTTGCGTTTGTTGTGAACGATTTCGATTTGGACGGCACGATCGATCTACTTGCCGTACAGAACACCGGAACGATGTCTAACCGAGTTGAAACGCACGTGCTTCCCGGCAAGTCAGGACCAAACGGTGAGGCTCCCTTCGCCTGGTTCCAATCCCGTGTCGCATCGACTCCGTGGACGGTGACTTCCCGTATCAGCGTTGACGCGGTTGCAATGAGATCACCGTGGCTGTTTGACGATGGTTTGCCTGAATTCGTCATCTTTCAAAAATCCTATGCGAACCGCACAGAAGTCATCGGATTGAACAGTACTCCTATGGTTGTTGATGTTCCTTATGGCCAACATCCCATTCCGTCAACTGCGCTGTTTGCAAATGATCTGCTGACGACTCCGGGCCTGACGGGAAGTTTTGTCAACCAAAGCCTTCGCAATGTCAGCCCCACGGAAGACTGGCGAGTCACACAGACGGTCTCCGGCACGCGTGTTGATGCACAGGTGAACTTCACAACAAGCGCTCTTGGCTCTCGTGCCGCAGTCGGGATCACGCACGGTTCCGATGCCAACTGGGAATTCTTCTCAACGCAGTGGGATGGATTTGTAACGATCCCAATGGACGGTGTGCAGCTGGCCGTCAACAGCAACGGAGGCAGCCGATTTTGGGTCGACATGAATAACGACGGTTCTTTTTCTTCACCGGGAGATGACTTTGTCGATAACGGTTGGGGCGGAACGCAGACTCGTACGCTCAGTCGCCCATCGAAACCGCTGGCGCGCGGGACCTACCGAATTCGTATTCAGATGGAATCTGCCACGGGGCCCAATCCAATTCAACTGATGTGGAGTTACTACCCGAAACCCGTTCCGGAAAACCTTCTCTTTGCAGATGCAGGCAAGACAATTCAGGGTCTGACGGGTTCGTACGTCAATCAGAGCCTTCGTTCTGTGACTTCGACGGCGGACTGGCGGAATAATCCGACCGTGCAAATCGCAGGGACGCGCGTCGATCCATCGCTCAATTTTGTGTGGGCAGGATTTGGTGATGCCGAAGGTGTCGGGTTAACGCAGAGTCATTCAGGCAACTGGGAAAACTTCTCCGTCCAGTGGGACGGATTTATTTCGGTCCCATTTGACGGATACCGACTTTATACGAAGAGCGATGATAACAGCCGATTGTGGATCGATGTAAATCGCAACGGAAATTTCGAGAACACCGCCACCGAGCTGGTCAACAACAACTGGGGTAATGGCAATGGACAATCTGTCACATTGAGCAGCGGCAGTATCGCCTTGAATGCCGGGACTTATCCCATTCGTATTCAGTATGAGGAAGAGGGGGGAAATAACAGCTTCCAATTGATGTGGGATTACGCGGTGATGCCGGAGACTGCAGTCACGGTCACCGGTGTGACTTCCAACACTGAAATGCGGCCCACGATTGCGTGGACCGAAACCGAAACGGCAGTGAAGTACGAAGTGTGGATCAATAATCTGACCACGCGAGCCTCGGGCGTTGTTCACACGACCGTTTATGATCCGTGGATAACTCCCGATTTTGATCTGGGAATCGGTCGATACGCCGTTTGGGTCCGCAGCATTGACGCTCGCGGAAAAGTGTCCGGCTGGTCGCAAAGCTATCTGTTTCGCATCGAACAAGCGGTTCAACTGAATACGGTTCCGCAGAGCTTTGCGACCACGTCGCCGACAATTTCGTGGCAGCCGGTTGAAGGCGCAGTGCGTTATCAGGTTTGGGTCAACGATGTCACGACAAGACTCGACAACGTGGCGCCGGAATCCAACGTCACTGCGACCTCGTGGCAGATCAGTCCGGCTTTGACGGAAGGGCATGAATATCGCGTGTGGGTCCGCGGCATCGATGCGGCAGGGCGTCCGTCGCAATGGTCAGCCATGAAATCATTCAGGATTCTGGGTGAAACAACACCCACGACTCCGCTTGGCGGGACCTTTGATTATTACCCAACGCTCAAATGGACGGCTGCTCCCGGAGCCCGCCGATATCACGTTGTCCTGCGAGACGAAAACGGAGACATTCTGGAAAGTGCCATTGTGTCCGGTACACAGTGGACCAGCCCGACCGGAGACTGGACGGGACAGTGGAACTGGCAGGTGACGCCCGAAGCGTGGGATTTTCAATTTGGCACGCCCTCTGAGATCATCACATTCAATCTGGGCGGGGTCCCTCAGGCGATGACACCGATCGGTAGTGGAACGAGCTCCCTGCCGTTATTTAACTGGAATGCCGTCGTCAATGCGGACACGTATCTTGTTTGGGTCGATCGACTGGATATACCACAGCGAGAGGTCATCAACTCATCCAGCCTGACAACAACGTCCTACTCGCCCACAACTCCCCTGGCTCCCGGAACCTATCGCTACTGGATTCTGGCAACGAGCAATTTCTATGGACGTGGGGCGTGGAGTGCGCCGGTTGAGTTCATTGTTTCGTGAACAATGCGGCCCTGATCGAAGCCTGGGAAATCATGGAATGACTGCAATCCGCAGGGTTGATTCTCCTTAAGAACGTTGGCCAGGCCACGTAGTCAGGCGTGAAACAGCATGCCTGAAACGAGACGTGACACGTGTTTCGCAACGAATCGGCATGCAGTGGTGGCAAGTAGGATTCGCCAGATCAAGTGAACTGAAGCATCTGTCCAGACGCACTCCTTTGCAGCAGACCCACTGCAATGAGTCCACTTTCGTGGACGGATTTATGTCGGCCAGGGCAGCGCACAAATGTCCTGCTCTTGCGCAAGCATTCATGCAAATCAATTAGGCAGGACCTCTGATTCGGGCTGTCTTTTCAAACGACTGTCCGGGACACCATCGAATATGGCACTTACACTGATTTCTCGGAGACTCGCCCTTGATACGGATGCGGCAAACCGCCGGCTTCGGACATTGGGACTGTAGAATTCCACCACTCTTTTCACTTCAGATCTGCTCCTGATTCCGGATAGAATAGCCCGG
This sequence comes from Planctomycetaceae bacterium, assembly GCA_020426345.1. GTDB lineage: Bacteria > Planctomycetota > Planctomycetia > Planctomycetales > Planctomycetaceae > F1-80-MAGs062. The sequence continues at coordinate 13,304 of JAGQQE010000067.1, read as the reverse complement.
TCAACGTGAAACGTGTTCATCAATTGTCAATCAAGCTGAAAGTATGCACATGTCGTTACGCCGCAAAAGCGTATCGTCCGATGGTCGGGCCTGGACTCTTCGACGAACAGGCGTCCTGAGGGCACTCATCATTGCGGGTGGCCTGGGACTCGCTGTATCTGTGTTGAGCCTCGTCAATTTGGGGCTCGCATTCGCGGACGAAACCAGTTCGGATCAGAAGCTGGTCGATGACGCTGCTGTTCCGGTCCGGAAGGCGGCCTCACTGGAGGTTCCGGGGGCGTCCGCCACGACTCCGGAAGACATGCAAGTGTATGCCGAGCCGCTTGAGCACACCGATCTGGTGATCGACATGGTTCCTGTCAAGGGGGGCCGTTTTCTCATGGGCAGCCCGCTGTCAGAGGCCGAACGCTCGGAAGATGAGGGACCACAGCACACGGTCGAGGTTGGTTCATTCTGGATGAGTAAGTTTGAGATTACATGGGATCAGTACGATACGTGGTGCGAAAAGATCGATTACTACCGCCGAGCGGCATTTGGTACTTCGGCAACCCCGCGTGATGAAGTCGCCGATGCCATTACTCGACCGACTCCACCGTATACCGACATGAGCTTTGGTATGGGTAAGGAATCGAACCCGGCCATCTGCATGACTCAGCACGCTGCGAGAATGTATTGTCAGTGGCTGAGTGCAAAGACCGGTCGCTACTATCGTCTGCCGACGGAAGCAGAGTGGGAATATGCCTGCCGTGCAGGAACATCAACCGCTTATTCATTCGGTGATGACGTTGCTCAATTGGGTGACTACGCCTGGTTCGATGGCAACAGTGACGGCAACTACCACTCGGTTGGTCAAAAGAAACCAAATCCGTGGGGATTGTACGATATGCATGGCAACGTGGCTGAATGGGTTCTGGATCAATATGTTGCAGATGCCTACAAATTGCGTTCCGGCGGAGCAACATCCGTTGATGTCGTCCGCAATCCTTTGGTCGTACCCACAACGGAGTACCCTCGAGTTGTGCGAGGTGGTGGATGGGACGATTCTGCTCGTATGCTTCGCAGTGCAGTGAGAGAAGGTTCGGCACTGGAATGGAAAGAACAGGACCCACAGCTCCCGCAAAGTATCTGGTACTTCACTGATGCTCAGGGTGTCGGCTTTCGAGTCGTTCGCCCACTTGAAGAGCCAACAGACGAGGCCAAGCTGACGTTTTGGGGTAAGTCAGCGCCCATTCAGAAAGACCCTGTTGAATTCGAGCAGGAATGAGTTCCGTTGCTTTCGATTCTTTCCAGCGAGGGCGATCCATGAGATTTCTTCAAATCTGTACGCTGAGCGTGTTCCTGATTGATGCGCTTCCTTCTGAAGTTGTTTCCCCTTTTGCTCCGGCTTTGGGTGAGGAACCAGACGTCCGAGTGCTGCTGGAGGATGACTTCAATCGGGAGGAGTCCGATCCCGCGAAAGAAGAGATTGGCAACGGATGGGGGACCAACAGTAAGAGCCGTGCGAAGGGAGTCAAACAGGTGGATATGGTGGATGGTGCCATGCACATCACCATGGCGAGCGTCGCTGACCACGGCGTGTCCGTTCATCATGAAGTCGCTTTTCGGGACGCGACCATTTTGCTCCGTTTCAAGCTGGGGAAGGGCGACGACCTCGGGATCAATATCGCCGATATGAACGAAAAGAGTGTGCATGCGGGACACATCTGTATGGCGAGGATCCAACCGAAGAGCGTTGAGATTTCTGATCTGAAAACAGGGCGTATGAAACTCGAACACCGCGAAGCAAGATTGGAAAACAGGCTTACCCCGGAACAACAAAAGACAATTGCCGCACGGTCGGAGAAGTTTCCAGTCGATTTGGCACTTGATGATTGGCATCAGCTGTCGGTTCAGATATCCGGAGACCAGATGACTGTGACCATCGACAACAAGCTGGTGGGTAAATTTCAGTCGGAAGGTATTGGTCATCCAACCAAGAGTCGATTGCGGCTGGCGGTGAACAAAGCCGCGTGGGTAGACGACGTTCGAATCACTGGAAGGTAAATGGCACGCAATCCATTGCAATTGCCTGTGATTCAAAACTGGAGCTGCCACAACTGTGGTGGCTGCTGTCGCGAACACATGATCGAAATCACTGAGGACGAGAAGAAACGCATTGATCGTCAGGGCTGGACGTCCGAAGATGGCATACCAGCCGGGGTTTCTGTCACACAGTCTGTTGGGAAGGGCCGCTACCGTCTAACTCATCAGGCCGATGGGGCGTGCATCTTTCTGGATTCGGATGGGCTTTGCCGTATCCATGCAAAGTTTGGTGAACCTGCGAAGCCGCTGGCCTGCCGTGTCTACCCCTTTGCGTTTCATCCCGCCGGCAATCAGTTGGCTGTAGGGCTGCGATTCAGTTGTCCGTCCGTCGTTCAGAATCTGGGACAACGTGTCGTCGATCAGACCAGGGACTTGCAGCACCTGGCCTCACAGGTTGTTCCGGATGGGCATCGTATGCCTCCGCCTCCGGCAATCCACGGTGATCAATGCGTCGAGTGGCCTGACTTTCATCGCTTCATTGTCGCCTTTGACGAGAGTCTTACGGACGACGCCGTGGACTTCGCCACCCAGCTGATGCGAGTGTTGTCCTGGCTGGAACTGGTTGAACAATCGCAGTTTGAAACGATTCGAGGGCCGAAGCTTCAGGATTTTCTGAACCTGGTGACCAAAGCGGCTGCACGTGCGCAGCCGGACAGTGACTTACCTGTGCTTCAGCCGTCGCGCACAGGTCGAACCATGTTTCGTCAGATCGTTGCTCAGTTGCTTCGCCACGATACCGAAGCGACAGTGAAGGCCGGAGTGGGCGAGCGGTTCCGGCAGTTGATGAATGGTATCCGGTTCACAACTGGCATTGGCAGTATTCCCCCTTTACCGGATCCTGTATCAGCACGTGAAGTGTTCGGAACTCACAACGGCAGTATTCGTCCGGGGTTTGCTGCGGCAGAGCCGGGAATGAAAGGGCGAACGCCGGAGATTGATCGACTGATGTCGCGATATTTTCGCGTGAAGATCCAGGCGCTGCATTTCTGCGGTGCGGCAAACTTCGGGCTTTCTCTAGTCGAAGGTTTTCGCTCACTGGCGTTGATGTATCCGGCTACGCTGTGGGTCGCCCGTATTCGCGCGTTGAGCCATGGTCGTGACGTAATCAGTCCTGAAGATGCTCAGGCGGCTCTTACCACAGTAGACCACAACTACACGTATTCACCCGTCTTTGGTATGTCCGCGTCGATCAGGCGTCTCAGGATACTTGGGCAATTGCAGCAGGTCACCAGACTTTGCGGCTGGTACAGCCTGTGACAGACGGTGTTTTTATCCACGCGAAAGAGTTTTTGGTCGCTCAGGACAGGTCTGAATCTGAGTAGCAGGGGACACGTTTTGTATGTCGGTGATTCCAGTCGCTTCGCAATTCGGTTAGCGTTTGCAGATGTTGGTTTAAGACTCGTCTTTTCGTTCATTCAAAACGCCAATCGGCAGTGCACGCAGATGGACTGAAAGGGGGATTCTGAAAGTGTTGGAACGTGTACGACGCGGTTTGAAATGACGATGAATTCTTGCATCAGATCACCCGAAATACCTTTGCCTTTTCCGATAGTAAAAGCATGAAGATAGAACACCTGGCAATCAATGTACCAGACCCTCTGAACGCTGCTCGCTGGTATGTCGAACATCTGGGACTGGTTGTAAAGCGGCGAATGATGGAAGCTCCCTGGGCACATTTCCTCGCAGATGACAGTGGTACCGTGATGCTTGAAATCTATGGCAATACGGAAGCTGCTCTGCTGGATTTTCCATCAATTCAACCAGCTGCCATTCATCTGGCGTTCGTGTCAGCCGACCTTTCTGCGGATGTTGCCCGACTTCGAAAGGCGGGTGCTACCGTGGTCACTGACGTTCATTCGATGCCAGGTGGAGATACATTTGCCATGCTGCGGGATCCCTGGGGCGTTCCGGTGCAGTTGGTCAAACGTAAAGAGCCAATGATCTGAAAGCAGACAAATCCAGTGATTGATTGAGGAGCCAGGTCGCATGACGTTCAGTCGAGCAATGAATCGCCGAGAGGCTGTAGTAACCGCCACCGGAATCGCAGCCGGGATCTTGTCACACATGTCTCTGACTGCTGATGAAGGTAACCAGATTCCGGGTGACTTACCCTGGATCGATGCCCATTCGCATATCTGGACGTCAGATACAAGTCGTTTCAAACTCCGTGAAGGCGTGCGCGTTGATCAGTTGGCCCCCCGCAGCTTCACGGATGATGAGCTGATGGCCGTCGCTATGCCAGAGGGTGTGGGACGGGTTGTGCTCATACAGCACTATCCTTACCACGGTTGGGATAACGGCTATCTGATTGATGCCTGGACCCGACATCCGGATCGTTTTCGGATTGTCGGAATGATTGACGACTCGCTGCCGGATGCCGATCTTCGCATGAAGGATTTGCTTCAAAAAGGTGTGACGGGTTTTCGTATCGGCCCCCGCGACAACAAGACTGAGTGGCTCAGTTCACCGGGAATGAAGTTGATGTGGAAAACGTCGGCAGAGACCCGGCAGTCAATGTGCTGCCTGATCAATCCATCGGATCTGTCATCTGTGGATGCAATGTGTGCTGCTTATCCGGACACCCCGGTCGTGATCGACCATTTCGCGCGAATTGGGATCAGCGGAAACGTTGAAGAGAGCGACCTGGTTTCTCTTTGTGGGCTTGCCAGGCATAAACACACGAAAATCAAGATCTCTGCCTACTACGCATTGGGCAAGAAACAGTCACCACACCACGAATTGATACCGATGATCAGACGCTTGTTTGAAGTGTTTGGTCCGGACCGACTGATGTGGGCGAGCGATTGTCCATATCAACTGGGGCAGGGCAGCACTTACTCGTCCTCGATTCGCCTGATCCGGGATCACATCGATTTTGTGACAAAAGAAGATCGCCGAAAGTTACTTTGCTCAACTGCTGAGACCACGTTTTTCTTTCGATGACGAAGAGAGAATCTCTTCAGTATCCAGCAACGGCGTGATGCATGGCTTCACGATTGAGGGAGCGTTCCGGATACATGATCGCTGTGAATACCCTGTCTCACGATGACCGCGAATGGGTAAATCCAGATGAGATCGTTCACCGGGATCAGGTAGAGCGTAGATACCGGGACCTCACCCTGAAGTGCAGAAAGAGCCAGTCCAGCCGGGCCAAGAAGTTTTGCTGCCAATCCAATGGCAACCGAAAGCCAGTGTTTGCGGGGATCCGTCGAAGCAACTCCATATCCGACCCCCAGCAGGAAAATGATCAGCCCGGTGCCCTTCCAGAGGAAGATGTCGGTCAACGGTTCGGTGAACCCGTAAACACGCGCCGCAAGCTCTGGGAGAAGAATGATGAACCCTCCCCATAGGCAGGAGTGAATGCAGGACAGCTGCAGGACTCGCTTCATTAACTCTCCTTCAATTGCAATTCATGCTTCAGGCAGGATGCCAGTTCGGGGTGCTCGAACTTGAAACCAGCTTTCAGAAGTTTCTGTGGCACAACGCGTGCGCTGGCAAGCAACAGTTCGTTGGCCATTTCTCCCAGCACCAGTTTTGCCATGAATGCGGGCAGCGGAAAGATCGTGGGGCGATGCAGAACGGCTCCGATATTTCGGGTGAATTCTGCATTGGTCAGTGCGTTCGGGCTCACTGCGTTAACGGGGCCGGTCAGCTGCTGGTTATCGACACAGAACTCAAGGACTCTGGCCAGGTCGTTCAGGCCAATCCAGCTCCAGAACTGGTCGCCAGCGCCGATATTTCCCCCGACCCCAGCCTTGAATGGCAGCATCATTTTCGCCAGCGCGCCGCCTTTGGGTGAAAGGACGATACCGATGCGAACGCAAACAACTCGCATGCCCAGTTCTTCGGCTTTGATCGCTTCAGCTTCCCAGTCGCGGCAGAGATCCGGCAAAAATCCATTGCCGGCGCTGGCATCTTCGGTGAGTGCTGCGTCGCCCCGATCTCCGTAGTAGCCGATGGCCGATGCACAAACCAGTGTGCGTGGTCGGTGCTTAAGTTTGCTCAGGGATTCGACGAGGCTCCGCGTTCCCTGAATCCGACTTGATCGGAGCCGCTTCTTGAGACTGTCTGTCCAGCGTCCGCCGGCGATGTTTTCCCCGGCCAGATGGACCACTGCATCAATGCCCTCCAGCCTGGCTGGATTGACGAGCCCGGTCGATGGATCCCAGCGCACAGAATCGTCAAAGCCGTCTCCGTCGCGTCGCGTGATCGAAAGCACCCTGTCACCTCGCGACTGAAATCGCAGAGAGAGTGCCTGTCCGACAAGTCCTGTTGCCCCCGAGATCGCCACTGTCATAGTTGTTGATGAGTTCTCATTCACAGTTGTTTCTCGCAGGGTTGAATCGGTTGCAACGCTCATGATTAGTCGCTCCTTTTACGTGTTCCGTGATTAGATGCACGTCAATCGAACCGCAAAAGAACGGGCGTATTAACTCTGTGGGTCAGGCCAAAATGTCTTCAATGACGCGCCCGGCAACGTCCGTCAGGCGGAATCTGCGACCGTTGTATTTATATGTGAGTCGCTCGTGGTCGATTCCCAGCAGGTGAAGGATGGTGGCGTGAAGGTCATTGATATGAACTTTGTTGTCTGCGGCTTTGTAGCCGATTTCGTCACTTGATCCGTAGTCCACGCCACCCTTGACACCGCCTCCGGCCATCCATGCACAAAAACTGTGCGGGTTATGGTCGCGCCCCGGTCTGGCTCCCGTCTGGGCGATCGGCAAGCGGCCAAACTCCCCACACCAGATCACAAGTGTGTCGTCCAGCATACCTCGCATTGAAAGATCGGTGAGTAAGCCTGCCACAGGCTGGTCGGTTTCGCCTGCAAACTGACGGTGATTTCCCTCGATGTCCGAATGTCCGTCCCAGGATCGCTGGTTTTCCATTCCACCCGAATAGATTTGAACAAACCGCACGCCTCGCTCGACTAACCGCCGAGCCACGAGGCATTGCCGGGCGAAGTGATCACACCGTTCTTCCCCAATTCCATACAGCTCCTGAATGTGTTTTGGTTCGGAAGCGATATCCATGGCTTCCGGTGCGGAAGACTGCATTCGATAGGCCAGTTCGAAGCTTTCGATTCTTGCGGCCAGCTCTCCCTCTGCCGGGTGCTGTGCCAGATGCAGCGCATTAAGGTTGCGGAGCAAATTCAGCTCGTTTCTCTGGCCGGACTCAGACATCGTCAAAGGGCGACCCAGATTGTCCACAGGCTCGCCCGAAGGCTTCAGCCAGGTTCCCTGGTAGGCGCCTGGCAGAAAGCCGGCGCTCCAGTTGGCCGCATTTCCCTTGGGGAGGCCTCGTCCTTTAGGATCGCTCATGACGACAAATGCAGGCAGATTGTTGCTTTCGCTGCCCAGTCCATAGGTCACCCAGGATCCGACACACGGAAACCCCATCCTCGCGAATCCGGTGTTCATCGCGAACAACGCGGGAGAATGGTTGTTGGATTCTGTATAGCCGGACAACAGGAAAGACATCTTGTCGACGTGTTCGCCCAGACACGGAAAAATTTCGGGCACCATTTTTCCGCATTCGCCTCGGGGAGTGAATGAGAATGGTGATTGCATCAGGTGCCCGACGGCGTTTTTGAAGAAACCCGTTTCGTTACTGAACGTCGGATCAAAATCCCGGATCGATTTTCCGTTCCACCGGGTCAGTTCGGGACGGTAGTTCCAGGTGTCCACGGGGCTTGGCCCGCCATTAATAAATACCCAGATGACACGTTTGGCTCGAGCAGCGAAATGGCCATCCTTCGATGCAAGTGGGTTCAGAGAAAGTCCGTCGTCCGCGACGGCTGACGAGCCTTCCAGCCACCCTTGTTCTTCCAGCAGTTGAATCAGGCCAAGTGTTCCGAATCCGCACCCGGCTCGGTTCAGCAATTGCCGGCGTGAATGAAGTGAGAAACTGTCCATACGGGAATCTCGGTTTCTGATGGCGGGGGAATTCCTGTGATCGGGCTAACGGATGCGAAGCCCCGCGTGAATACCGGCGATCCCCAACTCGTGAAGTCGGGTCGCCGGAAGCCGCTCCAATGCCTCTGCGGAGGGCCGTTCTGCAGAGAAGCTGATTTGTAAGGTTATTCCCCGGAATTGTCAGAGTTGCACACGAAAGATGCTCTGGATGGCAACTTATTCAACCAAATGAGCACTGCGCGCCGTTGGTGGCCAGGAACGGCGAACCTTCCCCCAAAAATGCTGTCCGGATGATGACACGTGATCTCAGGCTGATGACAAGAGTCTTGCAGATTGTCTGCTCCGTGGCAAAAGCTGCCGCTGCAGATACTGCCGTATTTCGTTGTTTTGTCGAGACTTATGACCTGGCAAGAGATTCTGTCTTTGCGGGTCCGGCTTCGGCGCGCGGTATGCGAATCTGTAACACATCGTCCCAGAGTTCGCTCAGGCTATGAACAGCCGCAGAAACGGATACGAAAGGAATTGACCAATGGGAATCGGCAATATTCAACTGGAACAGACACTCCTTGAAACTTCCGCCGGTCAGGCAGTTTACGATGCACTCGTTCAGGCAAATGTCGACTTACGCACGGTTTCGCTCGAACTGGTCAAGGATATGCTGACCGCTGAGTGCAGGCACCGACAGATGCTGGGAATGCCCTGTAATCGAAGTGCGGCCTTCGCCTTTGTTGTCTGAGAATCTGTGCCGTCTGAGAATCACGCACTTTGATTCGATCCTTTGCAGCCGGTTGAAAACGGGACTGGCTTGAGCAGGAGACCATAAAACACGATGGTTTCCAGTCGTTCTGCATGCCTGTCCCGGTTTTTCAACGGACAGGTGGCAGACGCCTCCGGTTCCGGATTTGGGCACGGCGACGCGTCAAATGTCAGCAGAAACGCCGGCCATCAATGTGCATTGCCGTGCTGATGAAATGCCCCGATAATGCGTCCCAAGTTTCCGGCTCGCTGGACCATTGTAAGGAACGGGGGAACGCATGCGATGGCGCTGCGTCGGCAGAAAACTTGCGTTTCGGTCGTTTCTGATTGTGGCGTTGCTTGCCACTTCGCTGGTGATTGTTTCGTGGTTGACAGGTTCGTACCTGACAAAACCACGACGACAGTTTATCGGCGAAGCGCCAGCAGACTTGCCCATCGTTCATGTTTCTTTTCAAAGCGACTCGGGCGAAACAATTAAAGGGTGGCACTGCCGTTGTCCTGATAGCCGGGGCATTATCGTGCTGGTGCATGGCATACGAGATTGCCGAACCCGAATGGTTGACCGCGCTAGACTCCTGCAGGCGGCTGGATACTCAAGTCTCCTGATTGACCTGCAGTCACACGGAGAAAGTACCGGGAATCAGATTTCGCTTGGGTTTAAAGAGCGGCATGATGTCGCCGCCGCCGTGCAGCTGGCTCGCTCTCTGCATGCGAACGAGCCGGTCGGAGTGCTGGGGATATCGCTTGGTGGGGCTTCAGCACTTCTTGCTTCTCCGCTGCCAATTGATGCCTTGATACTGGAGTCTGTCTTTCCGGATATTGAAGCTGCGATCCATAACCGTGTGACCTGCAGGCTTGGCAAATGGCCTGGCTACATCCCGGCCGAATTGTTGTTGCTGCAGCTGGCGCCTCGTCTCGGAATCTCTCGTGACGATCTACGGCCAATTGATCGGATCCGTGAAGCAGGATGCCCCGTCTTTGTGATATCCGGAAGTGATGACCCCCATACGACACCAGAAGAAACGGTCAGTCTGTTCAACGCGGCCACAGAGCCCAGGAGAATCTGGCTGGTGGAGGGGGCCGGGCATGTGGACTTGCTGGCCGCCCATCCTGGCCAGTATGAGCAGCAAGTTCTTACGTTTCTAAACCTGCACCTGGATCAGTCGAATCGCTGACGCTGATTTTGTTGCTGGTACAGTTTTGTTGCTGGTACAGAATGTGCGGAATAACATATCTGGATGGATTATGCTGGCTGTGAGGGTGGTGTCGCCCCCGCAGAAATCCAAGTCACTGCAGGAATTAGGCTCTGTGCAGGCACCCAACTGCAAAGATCCCCTGGCAGCCTGAGAAGACGTTTTGTAAACGTCGCTTTACACTCAGGACTGACCTTTTGTGCGCTTGCTGTTCGTCGCAAAAATAATCAATCATTGCAACTCCCGCATTGACAGAGACTTACGCCCGCCGCGCCTCGCCGTGGCCGCTGTGGCATTGCAGCAACAACCCGTGCGGACTGTTGCTTGCAATCAACACATGCGTTCACCGAGTGAAAAGATCGAGGTCCACGAGCCTGATCTGCACTGAAGCCAATCGGTGTTCCACTCACTTCCGTGGGTGCTTCGCGGCCGCGAACTCAGCGAATTTTCATATTCGCAAATCTCTCTCTATCTCTCTCAAAAAAATACAGAAAGAAATCAACAATGCTGAAGTCTCTTTGGAACGACGAAGCTGGGGTTATCCTGTCAGCTGAGCTGGTTCTCATCGGAACAATTCTGGTTCTGGGTATGATCGTTGGTTTGGTTGAACTGCAGTGTGCAGTCGTTGCTGAGCTGAGCGACCTGTCTTCTGCTTTTGGCAACTTCAGCCAGAGCTACCAGACAACTGGTTTCATCAGCCGCAAGGCAACCGGCGGAATCAAAGCCCGAACCTATGGTGCGTCTTACAACGATCAGGCTGACGCTTGCGACTGTGACGCAAACTTCGGTCTGGTTTGCAACGACGCTGGCGAACAGGCTAAGTAATCCGCCGCGTGCAGTCGGCACGCACCGGATCAAAGTCATGGGAAGGGTCGCGAGCAAAAGCTCGCGGCCCTTTCTTCATTTGTCGAACGAATATTTCTGCCGTGCGATTGTGTTCTGGGTTCCGGACCTAAGGACTGGACTCTAATCCTCGGGGTTAGCTACCTGTTGCAACCATTGAGCGAGGTCTCGCTGAAGAAGCAGGAGATTCTGCCAACGTTCCCAGGGGACATGCATTTGTCCCTGACTGGGTTCGTCCGCTTCCCGACCTGTTTGCACGATGCAGTTCAAATGTTCATGGATATATGTCAGCACATCGGATAACCGAGCACGCTGTGATGTTGAAAGTGCATCCGGAAGCGGTGGTCCTTCTCCGAAGAACAGTGGAGCCATCATGTTATCGATGGTTAAATTATCAGAGAGGCTGAATTCCGCATCGGGCAGTCCCCCCGCCGGGACGGACCCATTCGGTGGTCCCTGCCATGGCAGAAGTGCTCGAACATCCACTCCCAGCCGCTTAGCGCGGTCTTCGATTTCTTCGTCACTGCCGTAAAGAAGTGTACAGCGGCCAATCTGGATATGATCGCCGGCCCGCAGGACCCGAAGCTGCACCGGGTGACCATTCACTCGACTACCATTTGTGCTGTGCAGGTCGGTGAACAGAACAAGCCCTTGATCTTCCTGTAGTTTCGCGTGAAGTCGGCTGACGCGTTCGTCATTCAACTGAATGGAATTGTCTTCTTCGCGACCGATGCTGATGGGGGTTTCGAGGTTGCGATAGACGCGCCCCCGTTCAAGACCTTCCAGCACCGACAGTGTAACGCGGGCCATCTCTGATTCCCCACCCTCTCCAGTGATTGACTGCGCCCACGAACAGCCGCGGGCGAGCACTATTCTCACAGGCTTATCGAAAAAATGCGAAGGATCTTCGGGACGTTTTGTCCGCTTTTCAGGTCCGCGCCGCCTCCAGTTCAATCAGCTGCTGTTTCAGTTTCTCGTCGGAGAGCACTTGTCCCGCCTGTTGCCGCTGTCGAAATTCCCGCTCCAGAGCATCCATCAAAGGTGCGATTTGCTTTTGTGATTCGGGGCTGATTCGATCCGGGAACAGTATGCCGTCAAGGTGGTCATTTTCGTGTTGTACAACACGTGCATCCAGCCCCCCCAGTTCCATTTCGAATTGCTGACCGTCAAGGTCAAATGCATCCACGACAATCCGGGTTGCTCGGGGGACAAGACCATGAATCTCTGGAAGACTCAGGCATCCTTCTTCTGATTCTTCGCTGCCATTACGACGGACAATCTCCGGATTGATGAAAACAAACTCTTCATCCTTCAACGCCGGATCTCCGGAGGGGTTGATCACGAACAGGCGGTATGGCAGTGCAACCTGATTGGCAGCCAGACCGATGCCTTTCGCTTCGTACATGAGCTCAAACATCTGCGCGACCATGGTCTTCAGGTCGGTGTCAATGCGGCGAAGTTCTTTCGATTTCCATCGAAGTGCAGGATGCGGATGCGGAACAATTTGAAGTGACGACATAGGACAGACTTCGCACGGTGAGTGATGGATTTGGCGACTTCGTTGCGCCCATCATTGCTATGGCTGCGGAAGTATGTCAGCCTGCGGTGAGAGGGCAACCTAGCAGCCCTCATTTTCCTGATCCTCGCCAGATTCCCTGACCTTTATTCTGATGGAGCTTTCGACCATGACTTTTGGGTTCGATCATTTGTTTCAGTGGTGCAGAATGGCGTCCCCGAGCGCTTCCGGTTCGTGGATACCGTTGATTCTCACCTGGTGGATTGTTGCCAGTGGTGATTCCATCGTTGTCGGGCAGGATTTGGCTGTCGCCTCGGCACGAATCAACGGAACGGGGCCGGGTTGGGTGTCATGGCATCAGGAGGACTTCATCAATGCAAACTGCAACGAGGACACCTGGACCTGGAAGGACGGAGGCATTCAGTGTACCGGACAGCCCGTTGGGGTCGTGCGTTCTGTTCGGCCGTTGACTAATTTTGAGCTTGTGATTGAATGGCGACATCTGAAATCGGCTGGGAATTCCGGGGTATTCCTTTGGGCAACCAAAGAGTCGCTGGACTCGCTGGTTCCGGGCCAACTGCCGATGGGCATTGAAGTTCAGATTCTGGACCATGGGTATTCGGACCAGTATCGTCAGCGCACCGGAAAGGAACCCGACTGGTTTACAACCAATGGTGACGTCTTTCCGACAAAGGCTGCGACAATGACACCTTTTCCACCCGTCGCGCCAAATGGCAAACGCAGCTTTCCCACGAAGAACCTCAGCCGTGGGGTTGGCGAATGGAATCACTACTATGTTCGAGCTATCAATGGCGAAGTGCGATTGTGGGTGAATGGCGAGGAAGTCTCCGGAGGCACAGGTTGCTCTCCGGCTTCCGGGTACCTGTGTCTGGAATCCGAGGGTTCACCAATCGAATTCCGTAACCTTCGTGTCCGAGAGTTGCCATGATGCTCTGGCAGTGCTGAGAACGGTAAGTCAGGAACGTGGAGTTCGATTGGGCG
>JAGQQE010000678.1 GCA_020426345.1 Planctomycetaceae bacterium | reverse complement strand
CGATGGAGAATTCTGACGATGCACGTGAACCGCCCCGTGAAAACGAGATCGTCGAATCCGTTTGGACAACCGGTGCAGCCACATCCCGGCCAGGGCCACAGTGTTATGACAATTCGGCACCCAAGTCCGTGGTCAGTTCCAAAACGGAACGAGTCGTTCTTGGAGAAAGACACCTTGAACCGGGACACTTCAGTGCCAAAATGCCGCCGCAGAGTGAAACTGTCGCGCGAAGGTTTGTTGACCGACGGGACGCCAGTGATCTGACCATCGGTCTGCGTTTGGTGAGCATTGACAAGGCCCGGCTAACCGCTGCCGATTTCCCAAGACTCATACAACAGGAGAGCAACTAAACTCCGGAACATCAGCAAATTCCGTCGTTCATTTTCTGTCTGAGAATTTCCTTTAAGGAAGTATCGCTCATGTTGAAACGTGCTGTCCTGTCGTTGATTTGTGTTTGTTGTGTCCTGGTTGCCCCGTCTCAAGGACAGGTCATGCCCAGCTGCATTGCGCCGCAATGGCAGTGGGGGCAGACCGGTGATGTCTACCACTATTACTCAGAGTACATCTTCCTGGACTCAAATGACGATCAAGCGTGCTACATGTCGTACTGGGATAATTACGACAGCCTTCAAGGCGATTTGGGTTTCTGCTGGTGCGATGGCGGAAATGATTGCCCGATGTGTTCTCAGACACTGCTGAAAGCTCAGGCCGTTCAACCTTCGGACGGAAAAAAGCCATCGCCGATCCCGGATGAACGCCTTCGACTTCTTGGGAGTCAGGCGTTGAATGAAACCGGTTACGTCTACAATACAGTCCCCGGAAGTCTGATGCCATCAAGCATCAGCGTGGCACTTAACTCAGATTCCGAGATCTACCTCGATCCAATGACAAGAAACGAGGTTCTTGGGAGCGGTAAAGCCGAAATTCTGAACGAGAAGCTGTACTGGACAATGCTGGATGGTGGTAAGGTCTATTTCAAACTGTTCGAAGTTCGGCTGGAAGTCATTCCTAAACCACAGGAAACAAGGCTCAAGCGCCACTCCACAAACGTTCGGATGGGATTTCAGACTGACGCGCCCGAAGACCCCGAAATGGCTAAGGAAGTTCATCCGTCATTGCTTGAAGTGTTGCAAACGGATCGAATCACCGGTGCGAAATCGAAGTGTGCTCTATTCAAATTGTCGCCAAGGCAGACATACGTTGTGCGTCTGGCAAGCAACAAATAAACCAGGCGATCACCTCGGCGAAACGCTGATTAAACAGCTTCTGCTCGCCCACCGGGAGGTAATCTTCCGAGTGGGCGTTTTTCTTGCTGTGTCGTCGACCACGGCTGTAGTGAATGGTTTGGCGGCGTTAGCCATTGACCGGACACACACCGCACACGGGACAAGAAGCGGTCAAGCGATCACTTGTGTTCATGATTGCGAATATGTTCGGAGCAGTAGCCCTGTGTTCCTGAGCATTCGCTGCAGTAGCGGAAGTCCATGTCGGGGTGAGTTTTGTCGGTAA
>JAGQQE010000677.1 GCA_020426345.1 Planctomycetaceae bacterium | reverse complement strand
ACAGGACGGCGGACACGCACTTTCAGTTCTGCGATGTCGTCATTCCCAACAATCGTCGACGCGGCACCTGTCCCGTACAGAATGACAAACAACCGGGCATTGCATTCACGCACATAGAAGAATCTGTCTCAGAGACGTTTTTTTCTCAACTGGAAACGCTGCGCCAGCAAAGTGGGTCGCAGGATATTCTGATTTTTATTCATGGCTTTAATGTGCGTCTGCCCGAAGCCGTGGCTCGAGCTGCTCAGGTTGCAGAGGATATGCCCTTTGCCGGTCCAGTCGTTGTGTTTAGCTGGAACTCACAGGCGAAGACTCTGGCGTATCAGCAGGATGAGCATTCAGCCGAACGGCACTTCTGGAGTCTTGCAGAATTACTTCATGGACTGCGGACCAACCTTGCACCATCGTGCAAGCTTCATGTTGTTGCACACAGCATGGGCAATCGAGTGACGTTACGCGCCATCAACGCTCTGACTGGCACCATTGACCCGGTCGGGCAGCCGACGGACATGTTCGTGCGAGCTCGTCTCCAATCGGCAGCCAATGTAAGCGACGACTTTGCGGCGATCGACAGCACCCGAACCAGCATCGTGAATGGAACTCACGAAATTCCGCAGCGGTTTCCTATCTGGGCTTCGTGGCGAGAACGAAATGTCGCAACGGCGCCGCTGGCGAATTTGATTCTTGCCGCTCCCGATGTTGATGCTGTGGAATTTCGTCAACTGGTTGGTGACATCAAACATGTCTGTAGCGGCATCACTGTCTATGCTTCCGAAAGCGATCTGGCCCTGGAAGCATCGCGGCGAGTGCATGGAGGCAGATACCGTGCCGGTGATGCCCGAGCGAATCTGGACATCGAAGGCGTAACAGTTATTCGAGTATCCGCGCCGGGATCAAACGATCTGTT
Source organism: Planctomycetaceae bacterium (assembly GCA_020426345.1). Lineage (GTDB taxonomy): Bacteria > Planctomycetota > Planctomycetia > Planctomycetales > Planctomycetaceae > F1-80-MAGs062. Next base: position 609 of record JAGQQE010000677.1, on the reverse strand, counting down.
GGGACATTCGTACTACGGAAGCCATCCGCAGGTACTCGACCAGTTACATCAGCTCACCCAGCCACTGCGGCGCATGACTCTGGGACTTTCTGCTCAACGCCAGTAGCCAGTGAATGTATTTTGGATGCCCCCGGCCTCTCTTAATTAGGTTTGGGGTTCTCCGGCTTTGGTGAGCTGGCGTCACCATTTGCTTTCTCCGCCTTGAATCGCTCGTCAATGATGGGCATATCGAGTGATAGCGATATGCGGTTGAGATCGACTGTCTGTCCGTCAACAACCAACTCAATGTAGTTGGTCCATTGCCAGCGCGATCGAGATTCCATGGGGTAGCCTTCGATGGGCGCTTCGGGCGTCTTCGGGTTGTCCCACTGACCTTTGGGAGGACAGTGAACGACAACTCCTGCTTGTTCTTTGCCGAGAAAGAAGTTGGGGCCTTTCACCAGAAAGATTGGGGCTCCCTGGCTTTTGACTTTCAGGATGTGTGGCCAGGCGGCCTCAAACTCTTCGCGAGTCTTGAATCGCAGCGCAAAATGCTGAGCCTCCAACGTTGGGCCAACCAAAGTGCGCGATTGCTTGCGCAACGGTTCCAGTTCGTTTGGCCAGTCTTTC
>JAGQQE010000676.1 GCA_020426345.1 Planctomycetaceae bacterium | reverse complement strand
AATCGGCTCCACTGACCAACCAGATCGAAGCATTCGTACAGGACATCAATGACGTCCTGGAGGATGATGCGCGCCGGGGGGATCGTGTGGAATGTCTTCGACGAATGCACATTCTGGACGAAAAACGTGGATACCTGGATTCTCTTTCGTTCGAAACGATGACCAACGTCGCTCGCACGATGATCGAAGCCTATCCGCTGGCAGGCGTTCTGGGGACCATTCTTGCAATCGGTTCGGCATTGCAGTCGCCGATAACGGAAGGCGCATCGACTACGATGAATGCCATTGTTGGACGTTTTGGAGATGCCATTTGGTCAACGTTTGCCGGGTTGTGCGCGGCCATACTACTGATGTTCGTCAATAGTGTGCTGGAGACGCGGTTTGCCCGGCTTACGGATAGTCGACTGCATGTTCGGGATATTGTTGCCAAGGCGAAACGCGAACTGGGGTTTGCCGTTGCGGCAATTGAAGAGGCCCCAGCCAAGGGGGCAAATCAATGACTCAGCCCCGTCGCCGATTGACGTTCCAGCTCACGCCATTACTTGATCTGTTGCTGATTGTTATTTTTGCTCAGTACATGGAAGTGCGTCAGAATGCCCAATCCGCGGAAGTTGAGCTTCAGCAGAAGCAGCGTGTTGTCGAGGCCAGGGAGCAGCAGCTGGCGGAAGAGTTCGCGGATCGAAAAAGGGCACTGGAAGAATTACATGCCGGGCAAGTGAGTGACGTTCAGGCGCTTCGAAGTGAATATCGTTCCAGGTTTCAGTCGATTGTTGACCAGCAGTATCAGGCGGGTTCGGCTCTTGCCGACGCAATGCAATTGCCTGGTAACCTGATGGAACAGGTTACTCAGCTGAAAAATTCCGGCGATCCCGAGGCTGCAGAACGTCTCGAAGCAGCGACAGTTCGTCTCAGGGAAGTAATAGCTGCCCGCGGCACCGAATTTGTCCGCTATGTGCTCAAGTACGACGAGATGCAGAAGCGGGTTTCGATCTGGGAAATTCATGTGGACGATAACGGACAGGCTCGCATCAGTGATGGAGAGCAGTTACACGTTGTTGGGTTTGAGTCGGAAGAAGAATTTACATCCCGCGTCTTTGAGGCAAGCAAATCTTTTGCCTCGCCCAGGACGCTCGTGCTGTTGTTGCTGTCATATGGCGACGCTCAGGCGGGCTACCGCCGTCGGGCGACGAATGCCATGCCGGCACTGATAGACCGGTTACGGCAGGATAGCGGCAATACTCGTTGGTTCGACTTTTCTCTGATGGGTTTTCGTCCGGATGGTTCCGTATTTGGGCATGTGGACAGCGGCGAAGAGAAGTAGAGGCAGATTCAATGGCATCGCGCAGAGTGGAAAACAGTCCTCCCGGAAAAATTGTTCGCAGGACATCTCGCGCCGCGACAGGTGGTGCGGCATTGTTTCTGGCTTTTCTGATGTACATGATCCTGAAGAATGGCACAGGAACTTCGACGCCCAGCGAAGGCGAATCGGGGACTGAAAGTCCACCGATGGCAACTGTAACGCCACCGGATGATATTG
>JAGQQE010000675.1 GCA_020426345.1 Planctomycetaceae bacterium | reverse complement strand
GGGTCCGACCAGATCAAAGGGTCCTGGATCCTGCGGGAAATTATTCGAGCACAGCACGTAGCCGCGGGGCCAAGCGACGGTGAAGATCGTGGTCTCGATTCGCCATTGGTCGGTGTCCGGCCCTTTCTCTACATCGAGTACCTCGTATAACGAGTCCGTGTACTGATCGATCTTCGATTTATATCCGCCCTGGTCGGGTATGAGTCTGGCAAATCGTTGCCCCTGGGGCGATTGGTGCTGAACGTCGATAGCATCTCCGTCGCCGGGAGCGTATTGAATACGAAACGGAGCTTGCGGGATCACCGCGAGCCCGAATCCCGTGAGACGTGCGTAAACGTGTTGAGGCATGGCTGACTCGACCTGGAAATATTGGTGTCGGTTGGCAGTCTTCACGACTTGCCAACTCGGGTTATCATAGGTGGATTCGACCTTCTGGAGGAATCCTCATGCACCGCCGAATGTGCTGTTTGTTGATCGTTGGTTTGTTGTCCCTCGCGTCTCGCGTTTCCGCCCAATCAGTCCTTGTCGAGGCGGAAAGCTTCGAGGATCACGGCGGATGGAAGCTGGACACCCAGTTCATCGAGACGATGGGCTCCCCCTACCTGCTGGCGCATGGGCTGGGGCGCCCCGTTAAAGACGCCACCACCACGGTGACGTTCCCCGAGACGGGAACCTACCACGTCTATGTCCGCACGATGGACTGGGTCGCTCGCTGGAAGGCGCCTGGCCAGCCGGGGCGATTCCAACTGATGATCGACGGCAAACCGCTCGCCGCCACCTTGGGAACCGAAGGCGCCGAGTGGTTCTGGCACGACGGCGGCGTGGTTGAAATCACCAACAAAGAAACCAAACTCGCCCTGCATGATCTGACCGGATTCGAAGGGCGGTGCGATGCGATCCTGTTCACTCAGGACGATCAGCCGCCGCCGAACACCTCCACCATCTTGGCCTCCTGGCGGAAGAAGCTGCTGGGACTGGGGGACGAACCGACTGAAAAGACGGGGTACGACCTGGTTGTGGTGGGCGGAGGCTACTCCGGGATGGGCGCCGCCTTGTCGGCCGCCCGGATGGGCTGCAAAGTCGCGTTGATTCAGAATCGCCCGGTGCTCGGCGGCAACGGCTCTTCCGAAGTCCGGGTGTGGTCGATGGGCTTGATCCGCCGCGGCAAGTATCCGCGGATTGGTGAAATCGTGGAGGAGTTCTGCGATCACGCCACGAAGTCGCCCGGCAAGTACGAAGAGTTCGGAGACGCCGATAAAGAAGCGATTGTCAGGGCCGAAAAGAACATCGACCTGTTTCTGAACCATCACGCCTACAAGGTCGAATCCGACGGAGTGGCGATCTCCGCCGTACATGCTTTTGACACGCGGACCAGTGAGCACAAACGATTCGTCGGCCGACTTTACGCCGACTGCACCGGGCACGGAACCATCGGTTACCTGGCGCAGGCCAAGTGGGATATGACGCCCAAGGGCCGGATGGGAATGAGCAACATGTGGGCTTGGGACGAAGGGGAGCAAAACGTCTCCTTCCCCGAAACGCCGTGGGCGTT
>JAGQQE010000674.1 GCA_020426345.1 Planctomycetaceae bacterium | reverse complement strand
GCACGCAATTGTGGGCATCTAATTCGCCTGAATTCTTTGCGTTTTTGCGGATTGCCGGTTACTCTGGCCACTCATCCCTCCTCGACCAGCGAGGCTCAGCTCTGATCCTGATCAGGCAGAGATGAACGAAGCCTCTCCAATCCTTCCCTCCTGATTGGTGTCAGCGAATGAGTCACACGCCAGGATTTCATTTACCCGCTTGTCTGAATACCTGCTGGCTGGGCCATTTGGTCCGTGCCATGTCTTTGCTTCTTCTTTTCGGGCCATTCTCAGGCGTCAACGCGGATGAAAAGAGTCCATCTCCGGGCTATTACCGCAATGTCCGTCCAATTCTGCAGCGGCATTGCTCGGGATGCCATTTCCCCGGAAAGCGAGAGGGAAAGCTATCTGTAGTGTCATTTGCTGATCTGCTGCATGGCGGTGAAGCTGGTGGCGGCGTTATCCCGGGAAAACCGGATGACAGCACCATTGTCCAGTACATCAGTGGTGAAGAACCAGAAATGCCGCTCAATGCTGAACCGCTCAGCCCCCAGGACGTCGACACCATCCGTCGATGGATCGAGGCTGGGGCAATCGACGATACGCCGGCATCGCTGGGGCCAGAGATCTCGGAATCAAATCCGCCCGTTTATCGAACGGCCCCTGTTGTGACAACGATGGACTACTCTCCTGATGGAAAATGGCTGGCCGTTTCCGGGTATCATGAAGTGCTGCTGCATTCTCTGGAAGCAGATTCTGCTCCCCGTCGTCTTATTGGCCGATCGCCTCGGATTGAGTCGTTAAGCTTCTCACCAGATGGTCAGACACTGGCCGTCGCGGGTGGTGCGCCTTCGCTTTTTGGTGAGATTCAGATCTGGTCTGTTGAAACCGGAAAACAACTGCATTCGACAACGATTTCGCACGACACGCTGTTTGGCGTTTCCTTTAACGCCGACGGCACGCTGGTCGCTTTCGGAGGTGCAGACAATAGTCTCAGGGCCTTGAAAGTAGAAACCGGAGAAGTCGTGATGCAAATGGATGCGCATGCCGACTGGGTCCATGGTTCCACATTCTCTCTTGCAAACGATCACTTGATCAGTGTCAGTCGTGATCGTTCGATGAAACTGACTATCGTTGCCAACGGTCAATTTGTTGACAACATCACCAGTATCACTCCTGGTGCGTTAAAAGGCGGACTCGTTGACGTACAACGGCACCCAAAGAACGAAGAAGTTCTGGCTGTCGGTGCTGATGGTGAACCTCGGCTTTATCGCATTTTTCGCGTGCAGGCTCGCAAGATCGGGGACGATTTCAATCTGATCCGAGCGTATCCAAAACTTCCGGGCCGACTGTGCGACATCGATTTTTCTCCGGGCGGAACACGGTTCGTGTGCGGATCCAGTACGGCAACTGGTGGCGCGGCGCGAATCTATCAAACCGACGATCCAGCGAAGACGATTGATCTGCCGGAGATCAACGGTCCAGCGTTTGCCGTTTCATTTCGCCCGGATGAAAAACAGGTCGCAGTGGCAGGATTTGATGGTCAGATCAGACTGTTCGATAGTGAATCGGGTACGCTGCAGAAGACTTTTTCA
>JAGQQE010000673.1 GCA_020426345.1 Planctomycetaceae bacterium | reverse complement strand
AGCAGGATCTCGGTCGGGTCGCCGAATATCGCATGTTTCTGAAGGCTCATCCACCGGGTCTCCATTTCAACGATATTTCGTTGGATTGGCACGAGATATTGATTGTGCACGAAATTTCGTGGAACCGCAAGACTCATGTCAAGGCCTGTAAGGTGTTTTCTTGAAATGACTTGCGCCTGATGTGCCTGATTTGGCACGGAAAGTGAAACAGGGATTCTATCGCTCTGACTCACGTCGAGTGTGAGCGTTTCCATTTTCTCAACCCTTGTGACTGGAGAAACAGGTCATGTCCCGAATTCATCAAATCTCTCCCGAAAACGCCACCGGCAAATCTGCTGAACTGTTCACTGCCGTGAAAGGGAAGCTCGGTATGGTCCCCAACATGATGCGTGCGATCGGCAACTCGCCTGCCGCGCTGGGGGCGTATCTGCAGTTCAGCGGCGGGCTGGCCGGCGGATCGTTGTCGAATCAGGAACGCGAGCAGATCGCCCTGGCGGTCGGCGAGGCAAACCAATGCGACTATTGTCTCGCGGCCCATTCGGCCCTCGGCAAGATGGCTGGCCTCAGCCTCGATCAGATCCGTGACGCGCGACAGGGTTCGGCAGTCGACTCCAGAAGTGACTCTCTGATTCGCTTCGCTCGAAAGTTGGTCGACGAACGTGGCCATGTCACTACTGAAGACCTGCAGGAGCTGCGTGACCAGGGCTTCACCGATGGTGATGTTGCCGAAGTGGTGGCGAATGTTGCATTGAACATTTTCACCAACTACTTCAATCACGTCGCTGATCCCGATATCGACTTTCCAGCAGCAGAATGCCTCAACTGCAAAGTCGCCTGATGTTGACGTATGCGGCCGCCGTCCGGGATTTTTCCCGACGGCGGCATTTCCAATGTCACCCACAGGTCACAAAATCAGTCCGCCTTCTCAAGACCACAAAAGGCTCTGACATGCCCAGCCCACTTTCGATTCTGCCCCCTTTCAACCTCCGGTCGGCGTTGGCGAAAGTTCAGGCGGCCGAGAACGCCTGGAATTCGCAGGACCCCGTTCGTATTGCGCAAGCCTACTCGATCGATACCGAGTGGCGCAATCGCGATCAGTTTGTCTGTGGACGTGATCAGATCGTTGAATTCCTGACGCAGAAGTGGCAACGTGAACTGGACTATCGCCTCGTCAAATCGTTGTGGGCGTTTACCGGAAATCGCATCGCTGTTCGATTCCAGTACGAGTATCGATTGGCCGATGGCGGTTGGTACCGAGCCTACGGAAACGAGAACTGGGAATTCGATGCCGATGGCTTGATGCGGCGTCGGGAAGCCAGCATCAACGACGTGGCGATCGATTCACGCGATCGCAGATTTACCTGGGCTTCTGGTTCACCTCGACCCGCAGTGGGTTTCGAAATCGAAGAGCTGCGATGATATCACTTCATCGTTAGAATCCATCACAGCCGTTCGCAGATTGTGAACGATCCATTCGAAACATCGCCAGCAAACGAGGTGGGGATTATGCCGAGACCCAGCAGGATCGAACCCGTTCTGATTCGCCCCGAAGAGTGGCTTAAGAATTCCAGCCCGCCGCTGGGTTCTCAGGAAGGCCATCACTTCGGCGTTGATTGCGTCGTC
>JAGQQE010000672.1 GCA_020426345.1 Planctomycetaceae bacterium | reverse complement strand
GTTGAAAAACCGGGACAGGCACTCAGGACGACTGGAGACCGTCGTGTTTTAAGGTTTCCTGCCAGAGCCAGTCCCGTTTTTCAACAGGCTGTTAGCTCGACTTTTGCCATCGTTTTGCGGGTTTAGACACTGGAAAGTTGTGAAGCAGAAGGAGCATCCTGTCAGGTAGAATGGCGTCACCACAACGTTTCATTCCTCCTGAGCAAGGATGCTCCCATGGCGAGAATACCACGAGATGTACGGACATTGTTAGAGAGCTTTGCTGAAGAGTTTTCACCAACGGTCTGGAAACGATTTCTGAGTCTGCTCACAGCGTGCATTCTGGTCCGAGGGCGACGCACCATCTGTTCGCTCATTCGATGTCTGGGGAGCGATGCAGAGGGACATTTCAGTTCCTTTCATCGGGTGTTTTCGCACCGACAATGGTCCAGTTCGGCTCTGGCCCGGAAGATGGCAACGGCGATCGTCGATCATTTTGTTCCGGATGGTGTGATGCAACTGGTTGGGGACGACACGGTCAGTCAACACCGTGGTGAACAGGTCTATGGCAAGGGCTGCCATCGGGACGCCGTCCGGTCCAGCCATAGTCATCTTGTGCATCGCTGGGGACACAAATGGGTTGTACTGGCCTTGAGGGTCAAGGTTCCCGGCACTGACCGATCGTGGGCGTTGCCGATGTTGATCGCATTGTATCGCACGCCGAAGGAGAGCCTGCAACGGGGCCTGCGACACAAGACTCCCCCCGAACTGATGCAGGGGCTGCTGGCTCTGTGGTTGCGGTGGTTTCCTTCGAGAAAGGCCGTGTTTTCGGGCGACGGCGCCTTCGCGACGCACAAACTCTCGCAATTCGCCGCACGGAATTCGAGTCGACTGACGCTGGTCAGTAAGTTCGTACCGGATGCGGTCCTGCATTCCCCTCCTCCCCCTCGTCAACGTGGTCAGATTGGACGCACTCGGATCGTGGGAAACCGATTGCCCAGTCCCGAGCAGGTCGTGGCCACCACTCAGAAACGTCGAGGCCTCACCGTCCAGTGGTACGGTGGCGGTCGGCGAAGGGTCGAGATTGTGACCGGGGTCGGCCATTGGTATCGGCAAGGTCAGGGGCTGGTCAAAGTCCGCTGGGTCTTCGTGCATGATCTCACGGGACATCACCGAGACGAATATTTTTACTCGACCGAACCCGGCATCCGTGCTGCAGACGTGATCGAGGCGTTTGTTGGTCGATGGGACATTGAAGTGACATTTGAAGAAATGCGTGAGCATCTTGGTTTGGAGACAACTCGTGGACGAGTGCGCAATACCGTGCTGCGAGTCGAACCCTGTCTGTTTCTGCTGCATACTCTGACGGCATTCTGGTATTCAAAGCTTCCAACGCATCAGTCAGGAAAGATTACTGTCGGCTGGCGCGGCAAAACCTCGATCACCTTCTCCGATGCCATCGCAGCGGTGCGACGTTGTCTGTGGGATGTCCACCTATTTCAACATCCGCGAATTCGCCCCCACGTTGAAAAACTCCCTCAGTCTGCAAAAAACGCCATTCTCGACGCACTTGCATTCGTCACGTAGGGGCAAAAGTCGAGCTAACAGCCTGTTGAATAACGGGACTGGCTCAAGCAGGAGCCCTTAAAAACACGATTGTTTCCAGTCGTCCT
>JAGQQE010000671.1 GCA_020426345.1 Planctomycetaceae bacterium | reverse complement strand
TCTTCAGCTGGTTGATGTTTTCGGTCGGCACTTCGACTCCTTCAAGATGCAGTTCTTTCAGACTGTGTAAGCTGGCGAGTTCAGCAAGTGCAAAGCGGTCGATCCTGGTGTGATTCAGGTTGAGTCGTGTCAGATTCTTGAGTTCTCTGATGGATTCGACAGCGACAGGATCAATCGGTGTGTGGCTCAGATTCAGTGCAAGCAAAGAAACACACTCCCGAACTCCGGCAATCGAGGTGACCGAGGAATGGCTCAGATTCAGATCCGTCAGATGTTTGAGAGTATCCAGAGGAGGCAATTCCGGCAGATTCGTGGACGAAAGGTCCAGGACGCTGAGGTTCTCAAATGCTGCCAGATGAGCCAATTCTTCCGGCACCAGTTCTTTCGACCCTGAGAAATCCAGTTCAGAAATGGACGCTGCCTTCGGCAGTGCTGTTGAGGCAGGCTGGGAGGTCCCTTCCGGGTCGGATTCAGCACCGTCTTCCGTAACCATCCGAGCGCCATGATCGGTGGCCCAGCGAACCGCGGCCTGCTGGTCGGTTTCTGAAAGTCGCTCCAGCAATTGTTTGCGCGTGGCCGGTACCGTTCGACCTCCGGGGTAACGGATGGACTGAACAATGTATCTGTCGATGTCTTCGGGACCATGAAGGATGTCACCGCCGGGCGTCAACGCCAGTGTCTTGCCGTCACTGAAGGCAATTCCATTCCATTGGAATTCGCCAGTTTCCACGTTCAGCATTGCCAGCGAATGTCCGAGGCCCAGCATGTCGTGTTGAGCGATCACGATCGCGTGATCTTCATGTCGGCGAATTCTTGCGCACGGAGGCTGCAGCAGGGGATTGATGCGGGTGGAGATGACTTTGGTCGCTAAATCAGCACCGGTCGCCTCCAGCAGGTGGAAAGCGAATGGGTCGCCTTTCGTGAACTCAGCACCGCCCAGCAGGATCCTGCCAGCAGACGTAAATTCTGCAAACTGAACATAGGACGCTCGATTTAGATCACTGACAAGTTTCAGTTCGCTGTTCTGCCCCACAGAGAACAATTGTCCGGCGTAGATTTGGCTGGAATCCTGAGACCAGACAGGAGCAAAACCGAAATGACGATTCCAGGTGATTTCTGAATGATTTTGCTGGCCCGTTGAAAGTTCATAGACATGCAATCGCTCTGCGCGTCTTTCGTTGTCGGTATGGTCAATGTAGGCAACAAAGCGGCTGTCCGGACTGATGGTGACGGCAAACAGGAAATGCAGTGTGAGCGGGATCGTGACTGAGACTGGAGAAGCTGCTGACAGGTCCACGATATTCAGCCTGACGTTTTCGCCTTTAAGGCTCTTCCACACGATCCAGCGACCGTCGGGGCTCCAGTGGGGAAATGAGTGGTATTCTCCTCCTTCGAATTCATGAAGGATGTGACCTTCCCGGGATCGGATTACGAACCTGTCGGATCGGACATCAGCGAAAGCCACCGATTGGCCATCCGGGCTGAAGGTTGGCGCGAGTCGATCTTCTATGGCGTTGTCATAATCCCAGACGTTATTCTCTCCGTTCGAATAATCGACAATCCTCTGGCAGAAGTGATCCTGAACTGCGATGACAGGTTCCGTCCGGGACCAGCTGATTCCGGTGGCATTGATATACATAGGAGTTTTCAACACACT
>JAGQQE010000670.1 GCA_020426345.1 Planctomycetaceae bacterium | reverse complement strand
GCAATCGCGGTTGCGAGGCAAGATCCTGGGCCGTCCAGGCTCGCAGCATCAGGTCAACAGTTCGGGCCACGTGGTAGTAACGCGAATCACCTACAGCCATCTGCAGGGGATTGAACGGCAGGCAGAAATTATCGTTGGCAACTTCATAATAGACCAGTCGTCGTCGAACATGTTTTGGGCATTTCGGACTGGCGATCCACAACAGCAGGTCGCGACTGAGGCCGCCCAACGGATCGATCACGAATACGGCCGACTTCTTCTGCGGTTCCATCATGATCGGCCGCAACAGGGCATGCAGCGCAACCGTCTTACCACTTCCCGTGCTGCCGGCTAAATGGGCATGTTTCCGGAGTTGGTCCATTGACAGTGCCAGACGACTGCCTCGGTCCAGATCCTTCCCGATATCAATAGGAATCATCATGATGAACGCCACTTTCAGAATGCAGAAAAAGAACACTTTGCAGCCCGCGGGCATCCTCGTGCTACAGCATCTGCTGCAGTGTTCGATTTCGTTCTTCGTCGATCATCAGCTCCAGGGTTTCGCGCGTGTCTTCGTCCAGATCGAGGCTTCGAAGCCGTTCTTTTCGTTCGTTGTAGTACCGGAAGACGTCTTCCAGTCCGGCATCTACCGGCGGCCCGGACGTCTTTTCCTTAGCAAGTTGCAGCATCGTCTGCTTCAACTGGTCAGCTCGTTCGCGATACACGTCAACTGCCAGATCTTCCGTGAGAAAGGAATTGAAGTAAGCCTGAAACTGTTCCTCCGACAAAGCTGCCAATTGAGGTCGCAGGCGGTCGTACAACAACTGCAGCTCATACCGGATGGCGTTGATCTGAGCCTTCCGCTCTGCGGTCGCTCGCCGTTGTGTTTCACGGCGTTCCGCTTCTTCGCGTTCCTTTCGCTCGCGCTCCGGGCGTTCACGCTCCCAGCGTTCCTGCTCGATCTGCTGTTGTCGCAATCGCTCGGCTTCCTGCTGTTGGCGTTCGAACTCCTGCTGCCTTCGAAGTTCATCCGCGTGAATCTGTTCCTGCTGTCGACGGAAACGCTCTCGTCTTTCTTTAACGCTGCGTTGCCAACTCTGCAGTGTTGTCATGACGATATCGTCGTAGACCCAGGACATCACCCAAACTACGATTCCCACGACACCTGCCAGGAACCAGCTCAAAGCGATGCTCATCATCACGCGAATACCGCCCGACCGGATCCCGCCATCGAGATACAAAAACCGAGCAAGAATGACGGCAAAGCCGGTGAAGCCTGTTCGGCGAGCATAGATCAAAAGTGGCAGCCGTGATTCATACATGCGATGATTCACCAGATGCAGTACGACAGCCAGAAACATCAGCATGGTGATTTCGTCGGGCTGAACGGTACCCATGATCCAGCGTTGAAGAACATTCATTTTCGGTCACTCCGGAGCAAATGAACCGCGTCATTGGAAAATGGCGGATTGACTCTTGTGTTAACACGCCAGCGTGGCGTGCAAAAAAAGCCTCGACCTTCCCTGGTCGAGGCACCCATTTGAGTAACCGATCAATCAAACAGTGGCAGCGGCGGATGGGCCACTATTTGATCCGAAACGCGGTAGTCCTTCACACCGGCGTCTGCCAGTGCTTCATCCCATTTCGCCGTCTCAGTCTGGTGGACGAAATAGAAGCCA
>JAGQQE010000669.1 GCA_020426345.1 Planctomycetaceae bacterium | reverse complement strand
GACGGTGCTTTCAAAACCGGTTGCTTCACTCAGCTGGACGGCAAACGCCCGATCAACGCGCTTTATGCGTCCCTGCTGCACGCCGCGGGGGCTCCGTGTGATCGCTTCAACATGAATGAGCAACTCGCGAAGAAGTTCGACAGTGGCAACGGACCGCTGACGGAAGTTTTGACATGATCAGATTCGTTCTGACCCGGATGATGGTGGCCCGATTCTCGCTGGCCCGAGTCGCGCTGACGTGGAGCGTTCTGCTTGTCATGGGGGGAGTTGCGGCAACCAGTCCTTGCCGAGCGTGCGCGGAGGAATTTACGCCGGGAGAACCGGTCGTTGGCGACTACGAAAGTTTCGCGCGAGGCTTTCTGCAGAGTCATTGCATTGATTGCCACGGGGAGACGGATCCCGAAGCGGGCCTCTCACTACATGACCTCGGTCCGGTCGACGAAATCAATGCTGGCACATGGCGCAGCATCTGGGCTCAGGTTGCTCTGAAGGAAATGCCGCCTGCCGATGCCGAACAGCCATCTGTGATTCAGCGGTTGAAGTTTTCGGAGTGGATTGTGGGCCAGCTGACGCAGGCCATGAGCGATAAAGGTGGTTTCCGTGATCATCTTGATCCCGGCAAAGGCAACTTTGTGGACCACGAGCTGCTGTTTGGTTCTCTGCCGGAAGGGATCAGGCTGACGCCAACTTCAAGCCCCGCCCGGATCTGGCGAGTCACCCGTGAAGAACACATTACTCGGCTGAATGAACTGATCAACACCGAACCGGAATACGATCCGACGAAGCCCGGCCTGCGGACTCACGGCGACGCGGTTCCCACCAACCATGGTGGCGAACTGAAACTGTACTTCGGTACTGATCGAATCATTCAATGGCAGGGCGGCACGGTGGCCTATGCGACAGCCGTCAAGAGCGTTCCCGCGGTGCTGTCGACGGCACGGGACCATGGACTGGAGAATTACCCGGATTTCTACACCGTCAACAGTGCCGAAGCCACACAGATTATGGACGTGGCGGACGACATCATTCGGTACATGGCTTATGGTCCGTTGAGTATCGCTGAGCCGTGGCAGATTACCGACGATCCCAAGTCCGTGGCCGAAAAGATGAAGGGCGATATTCGCGGGCTGCCCACCAGCATTGTTTATAACACCAAAGTGGTTCGCCCACTGACGCCCGTCTACGAGCTTATGAACCAGGAGGGTGTTTCGGACGAACGATTGCGAGCAGCGGTTGATTTTCTGTTTGAGGCGTTGACGTTTCGCCCACCCGCCGAGTCAGAATCCGAAAACTATCTGGCGGTTGTGAAGGAGTCGATTGATAAGCTCGGCAAAGAAGACGGCGTTGTGCTGGGTCTGTCATCGATCTTCCTTGATCGCGACGCCCTGTTTCGACCAGAACTAGTGCGACAGGGACAGCCCGATCAGTACGGGCGCGTCATGCTTCAGGACTGGGAACTGGGGCTCGCTGTCAATCACGCGTTCCGTTACATCAAACCGGATGAAACGCTGCGAACAGCCGTTCTCGATGGTCGAATGCGAACGCGGGACGACGTCCAGCGTGAAGTGGAAAGAATTCTGGCGGACGAAACGATCCGCAAGCCGCGAATTCTGCAGTTCTTCCGTGACTATTTCGACTATGACCGTGGTGGCTACATCGG
>JAGQQE010000066.1 GCA_020426345.1 Planctomycetaceae bacterium | reverse complement strand
AAGATTCCTTACATCAGTCGTCTGTTCAAGAACAGTGGTGTGGGTCGCGAGACAGAAAGCATCATGATGATGGTGACGCCGCGAATTGTGATACCAGAAGAGGAAGAAGAACTGATCATCGGAACTGCCGCTCAATAACGATTTCATCTGGCCAAGAGACCGGTGGGGAACTGCCGGTCGGTCTGCCTGAATCAGGTGCGGTCTGCTCAGGTAGAATGGGTCTGAGCCAGCTGATCGTTACTCACTGCAGTTGAGCAGTTTCGGGGTCTGAGCCGTCGCGAAGTGCGGGTTTCGCGACGGCTTTTCTATGCGCTGAAGGATTTGCCAATGTTTGAGTTCGTTCACTGCGAAATGGTGCCGTGATCGCGTCTGATCTGTATCCTGTTCTGCGGGATCGTTTTCATGACCTGCAGCCGGACGGGAGAAGTGCTCGAATGCAAACTGGTTTCAATCGCTGGGTGCCGGTCATTATCTCACTTTGTTGTCTGTTCAACCTGACTGATGACGTATTGGCTCAGGCTATTTCGACAGTTCTGGATGACGCGAGACACCACCTTCGAAATGGCAGCGAACCAGAATGGTCCGACTTCGAATCTGCACCCGAATCCCATGAACTGGTTCTTGAGTTTGAGGCCCGGGCAAATCCTGACGAATGGTGCCTCGAGGTTACTCAAAACAACGTCAAACAAAACTGGTTTATCAGCATTAACGGCACCAAACTGGCCGCACTCCATGTCAACGAAAACCCAATTGTAGCCTTCTTTTCGATTCCGCCTGATACGTTGATGGATGGCGTGAATGAGCTGCGTATCACGACGACTGCGGCCGTGCCAGACGATATTGTCGTCAGTCAGATTGTGCTCCATCGCGAGGCCAGGTCTGAGTTTCTGCGGCAGACAGCCACTCTCGTTGTTGTGGAAGAACGCGGGAAAGCGATTCCCTGTCGGATCACAGTGATGCGGGAAGCTGTCTTACCCGAAACTGATATGCGCCAGGAAATACTCATGACAACCGGGTGTGAGACCTCTCAGGAGCTGGCGGTTCGACCGGGAGTGATCTACTGCACCGGGCAGGCCCGGATCTTGTTGCCAGCTGGCACGTACACCTTGATTGCGGGACGCGGGCCTGAATATGGCATCGCCGAAACGCAGGTGACCCTTCGCGAAGGCGAGGAACAGAATATTAGAATGGACCTTATTCGCGAGGTCGACACTTCGGGATTCGTCAGTTGTGATACGCACGTTCATACGTTTACACATTCCCGGCACGGGGATGCGACCATTGAAGAACGAATGTTGACTCTGGCCGGCGAAGCCATCGAACTTCCCGTAGCGACGGACCACAACCTGCACATTGACTTCGTTCCCGTCGCGCACCGAATGAAAATGCTCGACTACTTCACTCCGGTTATCGGAAACGAAGTCACGACAAAAATTGGTCACTTTAATGTCTTCCCGGTTGATTCAGAGCAAGTGCCTCTGCCCAACTTCAAGTCTGAAACGTGGGAAGAAATCTTTGCGTCAATCAAATCAACTCCGTCGGTTCAGGCAATCATCCTGAATCATGCACGCGACCTTCACAGTCAGTTCCGTCCATTTGATCCACGAAATCATCTTGCGTCCCTTGGACGCAGCGCGAATGGATGGCAATTGCAGGTCAACGCGATGGAGATCATCAATTCCGGCGCTCAGCAGACAGATATGATGCGTTTGGTTGACGACTGGATGGGAATGCTGAACGCCGGGCATCGGCTGACTCCGGTTGGCTGCAGCGATTCGCATGACGTTGCCCGGCACTTTGTTGGACAGGCCCGCACCTACATTCGGGCGAATGACGAAAACGTCGGGGCTCTGGATACAGCACAGGCCATTGACAACTTCGTGAATGGCCGCGTTGTGGTCAGTTGTGGTCTGTTCTGCACGATCAAAGTAAATGGCGAGTTTACTTCCGGCGATATGGTTCCTTCATCCGGGGAGTACGAAGTCGAAATTGATCTGCACGGACCTTCGTGGGTCGAAGCAGACGAAATTGAGTTGTTTGCGAACGGTAAGAGTGTCTACACGAAAATTCTGTCACCTGAACAGCGATCGTATGCCGGATTGAAATGTCGAGCGACCGTTCCCCTGAACTGGCCGTTTACAAATGACTGTTTTCTGGTGGCTGTCGCGAGGGGCCCGGGCGTCAGGCGGCTGCATTGGCCAGTCGCTCGACCATACCAACCGACTTCTCCACATTGGTTGCCGTTATGCATGAGTGTGACGGGTGCCGTTTGGATTGACATCAACGGGAATGGGCTTTTTGACGCGGCAAAGCAGGTTGCAATGCAGGTTCGGCAACAATGCGGTGGTGACTTTGACAGCACTCTTGCCGAGCTGTCCAGGCTGGATCAGGCCACATCTTTGCACACCTGGGCCCACTGGATGAACTATGGGCAACCGGATCTGACTGATGAACAGCAGTTGCGATTACGCAGAAGTGAGCCCCATGTCCGGGATGCTTACGCCACCTACATGACCGAATGGCGAGCCAGCCAGATCGAGGCTGTCCGTTAAACCGAGTACACTTGCGGAAGTCGTTTTGTATCAACAGTTCACGCGATGGTGTGTTGAATCTACACTCGAAGTGTTCGACATCCCTGAATTTCATGACGGAAAGTTCTGCAAATGAAGCCTCTGCGTATTTCTGCAATAGTTACTGTGCTCGCCATGACTGTTTCGAGTGTTGTCGCAAGAGAGCCAGATTACGTGATCAACCTGTGGAATGGTTCGCAGCCTGGTCCGGCCATTGATGCTGGTGAAGAACAGGACTTCACGAAAGACACAGACCGGCTGATCGCAGGGCAACGCATCATCAAGCTTGGAAATGTGAGCGTTCCCCAGGCCCATGTCTTTCTTGCACCAGAGGGTCAGCGTTCCGGAGCTGCAGTCGCGATCTGTCCGGGGGGCGGATACAACATTCTGGCGTGGGATCTGGAAGGAACCGAAGTCGCCGAATGGCTGAATTCCGTTGGCATCACTGCGGTGGTCGTCAAGTACCGCGTTCCCACAGGAAAGCTGGATCCCAAATGGCTCGGGCCGGTACAGGATACGCAGCGGTCCATCAGTCTGATCCGAGCCAATGCTCAGGATTGGGGAGTTGATACCGCAAAGGTTGGCGTACTGGGTTTTTCGGCGGGAGGTGACACGGCAGCTCGAACGGCCCTTGCGACGGAAAGACACTACGAACCCGTTGATCAGATTGACGACCAGCTTTGTGCGGCAAATGCCGGCATTCTCATTTATCCAGCGTATCTGACGAATGATGAAAGAACGGCTTTGAAGGATGACCTGAAGGTTTCGAAAGAATCGCCGCGCATGTTTCTGGCTCATGCATGGGACGATCCTGTAACACCGGCAAGCAGTCTGCTGTTGGCCCTGGCGCTCAGGAAGCATGACGTTGCTGCAGAGCTGCACTTATACGACGCGGGTGGGCACGGTTATGGACTGCGGGCCGTTGATGGAAAACCGGTTACAAGCTGGAACCTTCGATGCGCTGACTGGTTACACCGGAACGGTTGGGCCAGATAAGGACGATGCCAGCGTGCCAGGAGCACTTATCCCGATCCTGCCGAAGGGACCTGCCGAAGGGACCTGCAGAAGGGACCTGCAGAAGGGACCTGCAGAAGGGACCTGCAGAAGCTACGGGTTGCGAAATTCGATGGTGTGCAGCTGCTGATTCCGGCTGACGGTGATGTTGATGGGTTGGCCAGACCTCAGCTCGGCGAGCCGCTGGCGAAAATCTGTGACGGAGGTAATCACGCCATCATTTAATAAAACAATTAAGTCACCCCGCTGCATGCCAGCTTTTGATGTGACTGAATTACTCACCACCGAATCCACATATGCGGGAGTTCGTTCAAGCACTGGCGGCAGCAGTGTCAGACCGAATCGGCGTGTCAGTTCGCGGTCACTAATCATCTGCCGCGTGGATTCTTCCGCAGACTCCGTTTCAATACGTTTTCCTGCAATCAGGCTTTCGATAGCGGACTTCAATGTCGTCAGTGGCACAGCATAGTTAACCCAGGTGTTGCTCTGCTGGTGTCTGATTTCTCTGCCAAGTAAGCCAACCGGGCGCCCTGAAAGCGTGGTCAGAAGTCCCCCGGTAGCACCTGAGTTGTTTGTAATGGCGTCTATGATCAATACGGGCGATTTGACTGGAAATTGCCAGCGACCCTGAAGGGCCTGAAGCTCAGTACGAGCGGCAATGGTTCCATGAACAACAGAAACGGGCTCATTACCGGTGGCAACGTGAAACATATTGCTGAACGCCAGAACTGACGCCCCGGCATCGAGATCCACAGCGTCGTTCAGATCGACAAATTTGAAGCGGCGACCCTCTGTCGCGTTTAACTTGAGAACGGCCAGATCAAAATCCCGGCTGGTCCCGACAACGCTGACCGAATACCGTTGCCCATCCGATGTGACGGCATTCAGATAACCTACGTTTATCAGGTGATTCCAGACAGTCACCACATGACCTTCCGGGGAGACAATAATGCCACTTCCGTACGAATCAAGGTTGCCGACGCCTGCACCAAACAGTTTGACAATCAGCGGCTGCTGGTCCTGAATGACAACAGATGCATTTGGAGGCGTATCCAGTGCGGAAACCGGGGCACAGATTGATGATGCGAGTACGCCTGCCAGTAATCCGAGGCCTGCCGCAAATGCTCCACTTCTGAATCTCTGGCCGGTCAGAGAATCGGGCTGTACTGTTGGTCTGCCGGGGGGGCCGTCTGATGTTGTCATCTCGTCTCTCCAGATGTTCGAAAACTGGCTTCGGTAATGTTCAGCCAGCGAACTGCTTCTGTGTCTGAGTCGATGACGCCAATACGGCCGGGCAGGATGGGACTCTCTTCGTTGCTGGTTGGGCTGGACTCCGCCCAGTCCGCGAACAACAGCCGGGCTTCGTCGAGACCTTCGCCGATCGTGATGTCGACGCCAAAAGGAAAGGACTGCTTCTGATCGAAGTACCACCGGCTCAGCATCGCCCCACTTCGGGTGATCAAGACATCGACAACGGCACCGGAGGGCTGGTGCACCGTTCGACCACCTGCCTGGGCATCATCAAAGTTTCCATCGAGCTTATTGAGCAGGTGACGCAAATGCAACGCACCCGTCAGAAGTCCGTACTGATCCGGCGGTTCATCGCTGGCGACAATATTAGCGGAAGCCTGATACCAGCTTCGTCCCTTTCCGTCCTCCGGCGGACCAATAAACGATGTGAATCCTGCTCCCGCATCTCCAACAACCAATTCAAACTGCCTGGCCCCTGGCCCACTTCCAGTGTCACCATTCAGTACCCATGTTCCGGAATGGGATTCGGGGATTCTGGCTTTCCTGATCTTATCCAGCATGGCTTCCCGGCGGATCCGGTTAAAGTAGTAGTTTGCGTAACCCTCCTTGTCTTCAAACATCGCTTTCAACGAATCAGGTACACTAACAACAGGCTCGCCATCTGTTTCGGGATGGTCAGGTGGTGATTCCGGGTCGTTGGGGTCCGACGGGCGTCGTTTTCCTCGCGTTGGTGGCGCTTTGTCGAATGCGTGCAATGGTCGCAATCGAATGGTTGCCTCATGCATTCCATCTCGGCCCCGCCATGTCATCGGTAACCGCGTTCCTTCCGGGAAAATCCCAAGGATATTCTGGAAGTCATTTGCGCTGGTCAGTAGACGATCTGCAAATGTTACCACTTCGTTCTGCGGCCTTAGTCCGCGTCGCCACGCTTCCGAGACTTCAGAAACCTGACTGACAACAACTCGTCCATCCGGCAATGTTTCAACAGTGAAGTCGGCAATGCCATGGTCAGCGATCAGGCCGCATTTCAGATGCTCAATAAACAGCTGCACCTGACGTATCGAAATAGCGTATGCCGCACCGGAATTCACTCGCCCTCGTTTTTCGAAGGACGCACGTCCGTTGATGCCGATCCAGTTTCCCCTGATATCGAATAATGGCCCTCCGGAATTTCCGGGATTGATGGAAGCATCAATCTGAATGCAATCGGTGTATTCGAGAAACGTTCCGGCGGGATACTGATATCGATGGATGCCACTCACGATGCCATAGGTAACTGTTGGAGTGAAGTCGTCGGCAAGAAGAAACGGATTTCCCAGTGCGACCACTTCGTCACCAATTTGAACCTGATCGCTGTTTCCCTGAATCGCAGCGGGGAAGTCATCTCTGCCTGTCAGCTTGATCAACGCTATATCCCCTGTTGGGTCGATCCCGACAATCACTGCATCGTACAGCTTGCCATCGTTGAGTCCGCACTTCATGAACGGACCTGCTCCGTCCGTAACGTGAAAATTACTGATGGCAAAACCATCGGATGAAATCAGCACGCCTGATCCACCCCCCTGACCATCCGGAGACATTACACAGACGACGGAAGGGCTGATGCGTTCGAGCATCGCGATGCGATCTGCCTCTCGCTGGCGGACCAGCTGAGCAGACACCGGCCAATTGAAGCAAATGATTATGAACGCCAGTGCGCAGGCGGCTGCAGAATTTGAACGTGAATGCATCACTTACCTTCCGTGGCAAGAATCAGTTTCGCGTCCGCAAGATCCACCCAGTCGCAACTGCTGTCGCTGTCACCGTAGTCGACCAGAATAACGAGAGTGGTCATATTGCTGACTGGAAGGCTTACTGAGACAGGTTCGTCACTGGTTATCATCTGCTTTTCGAACAGGACCTTGCCGTCCGCTGAAATCTTCAACAACACCTGGCTGATCTGGTTGAATGCGACTTCATCGTCGACACCCACTGTCGCTTCAAACGATTGGTATTTCTGATCCAGTGCGTAGCTGACAGTTGTCCGGGAATGCAGGCAGAGACCTTTGTCGAAACGTCGTCCTCGCAGACGTATTTTCCGACGAGGATCGAGCGTCGAATCTCGCCGCAAACCATAAAGCTTTTCTGCTGTCGCGTCATCAATGAGTCCGGCGAACAGCTCGCCATCCGGATCAATTCCATCGAATTGAACCTGCAGTGGATCCAAATCCGAGAGGTATTGAATTCGCCCGGTACTAAAATCTATCCGTGCGACCTGATCTGCATCGAATGAAAGTCGCTGCCCCCACGATGTCATCACATGAAATGCTTTTTCAGAATATCGAACTTCCGAAACACCGACTCGCTGCTTGTTGCCTGCGTAAAGCACCGCGGAACCATTGAGGCCTGTATCCTTCGCTTTCGCAAAGACAATGCCAAACACCCGTTCCCGAGGAACCGGAATGGTATCACCATCGAGCAGAAATGAGACGTTGTCCTCGCTGATCGATGCAACTATGCCAGCCAGAAAGTCCAGGCCAGTGCCATCACGTTTTGGGATGATGAGCAAATCCTTTGGTCCATCACGCTTCAGAAACGCGGACCATTGTGCAGCGGTGGTGGCGTCCCTCGACTGAAACTGCACCGCTCTGACTGCTGATACCGGGATCTGGCAGCTTCCCAGAGTCGTCCCCGCAAGTTCCACACTTTGCGGCGTTCGGATGACGCCGGAGCTGTGAAGGACACTGCCATCATGCAGCGACACCTCCATTGTTTCAGGTTGGCTGCTGGATTCGTCTGGATTCTGAGGACGGCTGAATTCCGGGAATTCCAGCATCATCACCGAGTCAACAGGGACTTCACGCGTATCGCCATCAGACTCCACAACCACGAATTGTTCCGTGATTCTTGTGAGTGAGCCGGGGTATGACTGGCCGTCGAGTTGTGTGACCTGTAGCCGAACCTCAGCTTCCGGAGTCGTCCTGAGAACGCTGCCTTCGGTGAATGCATGCGGGTTACTTAAAAGGGCAGCGATGGCAGTAGCAAGAATTCGATGGACAGTCATTGGGAGCTCACAGCAATACTATTTTCGTTCAGCAATTTTCTGAGTATAGCGACTGATCACGTCAAGGTAATTCGATGGGAACTGCTGACGAATGAGTTCACGTGCTTTCGTCTCTGATTGCTGATCCAGCATGCCCCAGGCTCCGTTCTCGGTCAGCTCCTTTCGATCAGCTTCCCCCTCGGCTGCGGATCCCTTGATCGTACTTTGTGCGGCCCCCTGGGTGCCGGCGTTCTGCTGATTGCTTCCATCGGCTCCTCCGCCTCCTCCATTCTGTTGCTGCTTTTGCATATCTTCCAGCAGCTTGTCCAGAAGTGAAATCACTCGGTCTTCCTGTTGCTGAACACGTTCGCCTGAGCGGCCGAGATCCAGACGACGCTGCACATCAGACATCACCCGAGCGACCTCCGGGAGACCACCTTCTTCCGCGGATTTCAATTCGTCACGCATCATTTCGGCAACAACCCGAAATCGAACGGGCACATCAAGAGTATTGTTCAGCAGCAGCGCGACGCTTGAAGCTGCATCGGAAAGCTTCAGCAACTTCTGCTGGCAAACGGCCCGGTAGAAGAATAATCCTGCAGGATCAATGGACGCATCGGGATTGAGGTCTTCAAGGATGAGCAGCGCTTCATCGTAAAGGCGGTGTTGAGTCAGACATCGGGCGTGAAAAAGCCGAACCGCATTCTGAAAAAACTCATCCTTTCGAATGCCGTCGGCAAGGGGTAACTGGCCAGGCGTGCCGGAATTCCATTCTTCAGAGAGCCGCAGAGTTGCTGTGTCAGCCAGGGCGAACGACTGAATCACCCGATCCAGCAACTCATCTGCTGCAAGCAGTGCCTCATCCTTATCTGCCCACAAAGCGGTCACTTGTCTTGCCACCGAAGAGTCGATGTTGGCCATCGCAATCCAGCTCAGGACCTGTGTGCGGGCCTGATCGATCGCCATCGGTGCAAAAGCGCTGACATCTTCTGCCGCAGAAGGAGGTGTTGTTTGCCCCGCTGGCATGGTGGATTCATCCCAATTCAGTGCGGTGGGCGTGCCGGCGGCGATGTCATTCGCCGTTGAAATGGGTGGTCGTAAAAACAGCAGCATGAAAAGAAAGCTGATGGCGAACGCGGTTCGAGCGTTGCGTTTGTCGCCAGAGTCCGGGGCTGTTTCAGCACTGTGGTACCTGGGAAGTGGCTGATAGTTACGATTCATTGGTTTCGTTTCCCTTGGAAATCTCTTTCACAACTTCTCGCTTCCCACGAACGTAGCGTCAACACCGGACAAATTCAGCGTTCAGATTGTCGAGCCAGTTCTGCCGCAGATTCGATTAGCCTTTGTTGCCGCTCTGCAAGTTCGACAATTTGCTCCACCAGTCGGGGATTGTCGTTTGACTTCGCTTTTTGAAGCAATTCATCCACTTGTTTGGTTCGACGATTCACTCGCAGCTGGAGCGATCGCAGCACTTTGATTTCGGCCATCATTTCCACGAGAGGTGGTTTTTTATCACTTTGAGACTGCTGCTGCTGTTGCTGACGCTCCTCAGATTTCATCTCCTGCATCTCTTTCTGCGCCGCTTCAATCAGTTCTTTCAGCCCTTCGATAATGTCCTGCTGAAGGGCCGGGGTCAGGCCATCGACCTGCGTTTCACGGAGGTAGTCTGACACCGTTGCCATGTCCGCTTCGATATCCTCCATCGCAAGGAGGATTGAGACCGAGGTGCCGTCTTCCCGGAGCATGTTCACCGTCTGCGAACATTCAGAAGTCAGATCCTGTTGTTGCTGAGCCAGTTCTCTGCAGCGTCCGAAGTACTGATCCAGCCAGTTTGCTTTGGGGGTTGCCGCCAGTTCGCTGGTGCCTTCGTGAATCTGCGTTTCCAGAACCAGCATGCGCTGAAAGCGAGCCTCCAGGGACGCCAGCAGCATCTCTTTTTCTTCCTCACGAAGTTGACGCAGCATTTCTTCGAGTTTTTCAGCTGCTTCCTGCAGTTCTGCCAGAGCCTCGTCCTGGTTTTCAAGAGCTTTCTGTTTCTGCTGCTGTCGAAGCTGCTCCAGTGCTTCGTTCATCCATTTTCTGGCTTCCTGAATCTGCTCGCTTCCGGGCGTCTTCCCGGATTCTTTTTTCTGTGGATCCGATTGAGGCTGCCCGCCCGACTTTGATTCGCCGGACGATGATTCTGTTGGTTCACCATTCTCCGAATTCTGTTGATCGGACTCTTGTTTACCGTCCGGCATGTTCTTGCCCGATGGTTCGTTATCACCCTTGTTGCCGGGTTCCTTTTCCTCTGACGTCTCGCGATTGCCGTCCGGTTCAACTGGATCTTTTACATCAGGATTCTCGGGGTCCCCCGATTCGCCGTCCTTTTTTTCTCCCTTGCCAGCGTCACCCTGCTTCTGGTCGGCGTTGTTGCTTTCGTTCTTTGAGTTCTTGCCTTCGCCTTCGCTGGCCTCCTGCTGTTCTGTATCCCGGCTCTTGTCGTCCTGGTCAATTTGTTCCAGCATTGACTGTGCGTGATCGATGGCTTTCTGCTGCTGAGGAGCAGCGTTGGACGGGGCGGGGGAGCTTTGTGCCGCAGCCCGCGCAGCCCGTTGTTCGTTCATCAGATTGCGAACGTCTTTCAAAAGGTTGTTCAGCCGTTCGCGTTCTTTTTCCACACTGCTGCGCCGGTCTTCACTTTGCAGTAATTTCAGAAGCGTCGTCAGACTTTCCGTGACTTGTTGTTGTTCTTCAATGGCGGTACCGAACTCTTTGGACTGCAGTAACTCCACAATTCCATCAATACGATCACCAACCCGTTGCTCTCTGCCTTTGCTGATGGCCCGTCGCAGCAGATCCGCGCGTTCCGGATCTTCGCGTCCGAGGATATCGGCCATCTGAGACAGTAGTCTTTCGAATCGCGAATATCGTCCGCTGACCGAAAGCTGCTGATCCCGCAATTGCTGTTCTGTGGCTGGTGGTTGCGCAGATTCCTGAGCAAAACTATTCCGCTGTCCGGCCAGGGCCATGCAGCTGATCGCAAACAGCATCCCGCAAGCAAAGCGCGTATGCGATGCGGACATCAGGCGGGATGTATGGGAGGGTACGTAGCAGGGTCTTCGCTGCATAGGGGTCACCTTTTTCCACCGGACTGCGCAGTGAGTTTTCACGGGACTGCATCGTGAGTCTACGCGATCGTTCTACGGCGACCAGCCCTGCAGTGTCAATTGCGATCCGAACCAGGCTAAATACCTGCGAAAACCCGGGAATCAGGTCTTACGTGCGTAGCCTTTGAACAGTCGCCGCTCAATTCGAGGGCTGTAGGGTGTCCAGGCAGAGTCGCCATTCAGGTCGTCGTCTATGGCGCGGGTGAACTCATGCAGTTTCGCATCAAGATTGTCTATCTGATGCAATGCAATGGCCTCCGGCGTCATCGGAACGCGGGCACTTCCGAATTCCAGTGCCCCATGGTGGCTCAGGATCATATGCTTCAGCCGCAGAATATCTTCCGTTTCGACGGCCTGGCCATTCTGGCGATTTCTGGTTTCCTGAAGTTTCTCATTCAGGATTTCGATCGCAATGTTCATGTGGCCCAGCAACTGGCCCTCGTCGGTATATACGAGAGCGGGATCCCAGGATAATTCGCGAATTTTTCCGAGGTCGTGCAACAGGACGCCGAGCATCAATAAGTCACGGTTCAGCGTGGTGTAGTAGCCGCAAATTCGATCGGCAACCTCCGCCATGCCCACGATGTGTTCAATCAGCCCTCCCATATAGGCGTGGTGCGCTTTGACTCCGGCAGGTGCAGCACACAGGGCATCCACCAGGTCTTCGTCATCAAAAAAGCAGTCTGCGAGCAATTGCAGAGTTGGGCAGGTGAGCCCCGACATCAACTCTTTGAGTCTTGCCAGAAGCGGGGCCACGTTTGCCTGTGACTGCAATTGAAAATCTTCCGCATTGTATGAGGATGCATGAGCGGCATCGATTTGCGCAACAATCATCTGCAGGCCGCCCTGGTAGACCTGCACTTTGCCTTTCACCCGAACCATATCCCCGGTCGCCAGATGCTGTACGGCGTCTTCCGTAACATTCCACATAAGACCGCTGATGATTCCGGTCCGATCTCGAAGTGAAGCGAGAAGGTAGAGGTTGGCGTTTCGGTTCGCTCGTAATTGCTTGTCCGCAAGCAGAAAAACTTCGTTGACGGAATCGCCGTCCTTCAATTCCTTCACAAATACTCGAGCCATTACAATTCTTTCGGCGATTGCTGTTGGGACAAAACCAGAGGAGCGGAATGCGGGCGAAGGGCAGGTCATTCAGACGAGTGTCTGCGGAGTCTTTGAAGCGAAATCCGTGAGACTGAAGAACACTTCCGGATGTCTACTGTCGTCTGAGACAACTTGGGAAATGACTTTGCGTTCCCCACTGATTTCGAGTCCGGAACCGACAATTCTAGAGCGACCAATGTCACCTCACAAGGCACCGTAAAAACGGCCTGATTCGCTCGTTGACACAGCGTAGAGCGGGTTTGAACCCTGAAGAGGAATCATGAAATACGCAATGGCGCCGGAAAGAATCTGACGCCATTCGTATTTTCACGATCGGTCCGGCAGAGACTTATTAACGAGAATCCTGCATCAGTAGTTCGAAGTGAGTGACTACGTCTCCTTCCTGAATCCAGCTAGCCGAGGAGTATCCCCGGAAACACTTGAGCAGGTCGACGATGCTTAGTGTTTGTTGTTCTGCCATCACAATCACCATCATATTGTCGCGATAGTTTGTCTTGGCCACACTGAAGCCGTAGCGAATCCAGGGCAGGGATGCATCCACGCAGCCTTCGAAGTCCAGCCACAATGCACTGCCAAGGGGCTGAGACAGATCTCCGGCGGGACCCGGAATTTTCGGGGCTGATTCCGCAAACATTCGTTCCGTCACTTCAGGCAGCAGGCTCATGACCAGAACTTGATCATTCAGCCCTGCGTTTGGAGCGATTCCGCTGTCAACTTCCAGTTGGGGAGGAAGCTCGTACTTGTACAGAGTGCCTCCATCAACTTCGACCTGTACGGGGCGAGGAATCGTCTCAAACGGAATGTCTCGAGCAGCATTCGGGCTCGAATCCCGAATGATTGTCAGCAGATCGTCCAGCACTGACATCACTTTCGACATGCCGGATTCCACGTGACTGCGACTCGTAACTGACTGTATTACGACAGGAGTGGGCAATGTGAGCAGTTCTGAAGACGGCGGCATCATCGGATGGAACTGTTTTCGCTGGAACGTGCCATCAAGCACCAGTGCCGACTGTGATTCTTTGAATGCCGGGGTGAGGTCGTTCCTGATGGCATCGCCAAGGCGCGGAAACAGGGGTTGAATTTGATTCCACAACTTCCTTACCTGTGGTCCTTCTTCCTCCTCCAGATCCGCTACTCCCAGTTCAATGTACTCGTTGGTTCTACTGCACCATTTGTCCATCAGCTCACTGGAATTCGCCGGTGTCACGGCTCGCGTGACATACGCAAACAAAGGTGCATTTCCAATATGGTGCATTAACTCAAGTGGAGCACTGCTGTCCAGTCCACTGCGATCGACGCGTTGATAGAAGTAGCCTTCGTATCCCCGTTCTGTGAGCCAGGAACAACCAAGCTGGCGTCCAAATACCGGCAGTAATTCTGCCAGATCATCACCCAACTCAGGCAGGTCACGACTGAGCAGCTGTGTATATTTTTCCGGAATTTCCAGAGCGGGAAGCATTTGAGCAAAGTTGTCAAACATCTGCTCGATTGACTTACCCGAATCACCAAAGATGCTGGCTAGTTCTTCGCTGACATACTGAACACTCACGATCCGTTCTTCGGCATGTTGATTGACCGGCGCGAATACGTCTGTATCCATCAGGAGTGAGCCTTCGCCCAGGGAATTCAACAGGCTGTCATCGGCGGAGATTGTCAACAGAAGGTAATCTTTGCGAACGCCCAGTGTTACCTGAATAGATCTTTCTTTCAGGTTACCCAAGATCTCTTCCACATCCGCCACAGCGGCTGCCGGGATGTCGTTCATTTCGCGCTGGATTTCGTCCCACGGAATGAGATTGCCATGAAAGGAGATTGTCAGGTGGCTCTCACCGTTGATGTTCCGCCTGCTGATCAAAGATGCCGGATCAAAGGGCAGGTCTTCTTCAGCAGAAATTCGAGCTGCCAGTTGTCGGAGCAGAACCTCGAGCCGTTGGATCTGTCGATTGACGCGATCTGCGTCGCTCACGCGTGCACCCATCGCAATACCGGGGAACTTCAGGCGTTTCAGGCGTTCTTTGCCTTCCCGAATCAGCAGCAACTGAGTTTCTTCATCCATCGAGGCGGGACCGCGACGGCGATTCATCGCCCCGTCTTTGAAGGCCACTGAATAAACAAAGCCGTAGAAATCGGACACTTCGCTGATAGTGCTGGTGACATTCGCATCACCATATACAAAGATGTCGTTGGAAAATGCGTCCGCGAGCAGGGCGATGAGTTCCTGATTCTCGGGTTGTTCCACAATTTCACGGAACTCCTGAAAATCGTCATCACCCTGCCACATGGCCTGAGCCTGTGCCATTCCCATCATGACCAGTGGCTGACTTTGAATCTTCTGAAACGCGTTACTGTTCAGAAAGATGTCCAGCTGTTCTTTCATCCGCAGTGAACTGGAGAAAAACGCAGCATCGGCTGGAATGAGTGATAGTGATGATTCGCGGAACGGTGTGCTGGTCTGAGCGACCACCGAGTCTGTGGTGCAAATCAGCAGTCCGGCAATAAACAAGGCGGAGAGAAAACTGTGGATGCGCTGACTCAACGGTTTCATGAATTGGCCCCCGGCAGAATAGTGGGTGTAATCTGGTGTCATGCAATTCTGACCCACCCTGGCCAATCGTTTTGACTTCGCTTCGATCGCTAAAGTCGCCGGAACCTCCCTTATTCCGATACTTCCTTCACTCCATGATCAGGTGTGTTGGGAAATCGCCTGTCATCTCCTGCCAAGGCATCGGCTGCACACACCTAAGTCCTGAATTGAATCAAAGTTTTGGTTCGATTGGAACCACTTTTCGCTGACTGTTGGCGGACTTTCCAGCAACGCCTGGACTATTGAATCCAGCGGCCTGCACGATATTGCACGCTGTAAATCCTGGGTTGAGGGAGCGGTTGAGTGGGATTTGAGCGCGAGGGTGGACGGTATGCGAAATTCGAAGGCGGCGAATCACACCATCGTGGAGCAGGAAAATACCGCAGCAAACTCTGCTTGCCGCTGCACGGATCGACTGCGAGCCGGACAAAGCGGCTGATTCAGGACAAAGCGGCTGATTCAGAATGTGCCGGCTTCTCGTCCTGTGGCGATTGTCAGCCCCATCCGACACCCCATCAGAAATTCCGGGATGTTAAGCCGTTCGCTAACGGTGTGGATCTGGTGCTGCCCGCATCCCATGGTAACCGTCGGCATTCCATGCTCGCTCATCCAGTTAGCATCCAGACCTCCATTGCTGGATTGGGCGGAGGCTGTCAGCCCAAGGGATGCAGCTGCCTGCTTTGCTATTCGAACGCAGCTTTCGCTTTCCGCGATATGAAAAGCCTGGTAGCGCTGATCGACTTCAAACACCAGCTCGCCGGTTCTTCCCTCGGTTGTCCTGACCGATCGCACAGCCCTGGAAAATGCCTTCTCGAATTCTGCCACGATGCGATCACGAAACGCGGCGTCGTGACTGCGTGCCTCGGCTTCAATCACAATCCGGGGCATGACGACATTCGTTGCATCGCCACCATTCACGATACCAAAGTTGCTGGTTCCCTGTTTCTTTCCTTTGATGACCAGGCCGTGCCATCCGTTCGACTGCAGGTCGGCGACCGCTGTGGAAGCAGCCACCATCGCGTTCACTCCCTGTTCGGGATGGACACCTGCATGGCTTGGAATGCCATGGATTGTGATCGTTAAGTTGGATGCCCCGACCGCACCTGTGATCAGCAATTCCGGAATGCGACCATCCCAGTTGAAGCACAGGCCAGGATTGCCGCATTTTGCCGGTGTCATGTACCGGACGCCGCGTAGTCCGATTTCTTCCTGAACCGAAAACAACAAGGTGAGTGGTGGGTGCTCTAAACCCTGTTCCAGTGCCTCGATGATGCTGACGAGTACCACCGCGCAACCTGCTCTGTTGTCACCACCCAATGCCGTCGCCGGTGACTTTGGTCGAATCCATTCGCCTTCTCGTACCGGCACACAACCTACTGCTATTGGAACGGTATCCATGTGTGCCATCAGCAGACGGCGAACACCTTTTCGGGATCCCTTCAGCTTCACATACATGTTGCCCGTGTTGCCGCCGGCAGGGCTCTTCCTGTGCGCCGTGTCAAATGAGATTCCGGATTCGGCTACGCCTGCGTTTAAGAGCTGTTCACGAATAAACGCCGCAACATCCGCTTCGTGACCACTACCACCCGGGATGGCGATCAGCTGCATCACAAGGTCAATCGCCCGCTTCTCGTTCAATTTCATTGTGTGATTCTATTCTGTGTCTCCGTCTGTGACAAAAGACCACAAAGAGGGATGTTGAGTGATGGATTGTGCGGTCTCATCTCTCTGCAGAAGAATGCCCATTGCTGAATCGTCGCTGGTCCTGACTGAACCGGAGCGGTCATTTTCGGGGCAGGGCGATTGTTGTTGTTTCAAGTTGATCCTTTTTTGACGATTCCTTCGCAGCTTCCGCTTCTCCCACACGTCGACTTGCAGTTCTGGTCACGCTGCGACGGAAAGAACTTGTCGACGCGATGGATGTGTGTCCCGGCAGCATGACTTCTGTGATATCAGACGACACGACGCGACCGTCTTTGTTGGTGAATTCAACTTTCAGCCCGCAATTTACGGTATCCTTATGCTTCTGCATGTAAGGAATAAATACGCTGTATGACTGCCCGAGCGAACCTTCTGTTCGGTGTACGTCCCAGGCGTCTGGCTCAAAAGTGAATGCATGGAGGGGTTTTGGTTCATCGTCATCGACCGAGTAGTTGTCATATTCCACAACCCGTACCTGACCATCCACTCGAACAGCCGCATCATCCTTTCCGCCGAAGAATAGAATTTGCCCGGCAAACCCCCGGGCGGGCTTTCCTTCGACATTGTTGCCATGGCTGGGTTCCCAGAGGCAGAGAATCCGAGCGACGTTCTGCTGGCCCTTGTTCAGGCCAACAAGCTTTCCAGGTTCCCGTAACAGAGACGTCGAAGCACAGCCAACCATCGACATCATAAGAAGTGACAAAGCAAGTCTATTCATGATTGATCCTCAGCATGTACACCTAAACGATTTTCATGTTTAGCCGGACAACGCCATAGTCGGCGGAATGGTAACTCGCGATGTATACGACGGATGCAGTTCCGCAGGATCCGTCGCCTGTGTCGGGTTGCCATGAGAAGGACGTGAAGTTCTGTCAACGAATAACTGGCAGTGTCTATTGAGACGAACTTCGCGATGACCGGTCACCCGGAAATCGCGATGTTCGTCGTCTGCCCATCATCATGAGCCTGACTGGGAAACTGCTCGCTTTGCGGATCTAAGTGATTCACGATTCCCGCGTGCACTCACTGGTTGAATCTCCATTTCTCCCCATGATGTGCCTTCGTCAGCCCCCGGTTTGGATTTCTGATCCGAGCTGCCGTCTCGACGAGCCTGACCGGGTAGCACCGGCTCTGCAGGTACGAGATGATCAACCTGTCGTTCAATCCCCGGGTCTGCAGAAGGAGAGTAGAATTGAGGATCGAAGTCACGATATGGGTCTTCGAAGTTCTGATTGACCGAAGGGATGCTGTAAAGCGGCCCATGTAACTCTTCAGCTTCGGATTCGATAAAGTGAAGGCGTTCTGATTCGACCTGTTTGATGAGTTCAGAATCGAGATCATTGAGAATGATTCGGGGTGTCAGGAAGATCAGCAGTTCGGTTCGGCTGGTGGTTGTTCCGTCGTACCGGAATGCTTTTCCAACGATGGGCAGATCGCCAAGCCAGGGCACCTTGCGTTCCAGAGTCGAATCGCTTTTCGTAATCATTCCACCAATCACAATAGTTTGACCATTCGGAACATTGACAGTGGTGTCCGCAATTGACTGATTGATGATTGGTGATTCGATAGAGTTGCCACTGTTGCCGTCAACGTAGATGGGAACTCCATTGGCAGCCAGTGAGCTCTTGTTAGCATAGACGGACATCGCGATGAT
The DNA here is from genome assembly GCA_020426345.1 of Planctomycetaceae bacterium. Taxonomy (GTDB): domain Bacteria; phylum Planctomycetota; class Planctomycetia; order Planctomycetales; family Planctomycetaceae; genus F1-80-MAGs062. The sequence goes on along the minus strand of JAGQQE010000066.1, from coordinate 3,442 downwards.
TCCGTCCGGGGTGATCCGAGGCGTCACTTCCAGGGAGATACCGGTATTCTCACGGACCACGGTCGGATTGGCAGTTCCCAGTGTGGTGATGTTCACACCGTTTACAACAGGAACGCTTTGACCGACACTGACAATCCCCAGACTGTTGTGCGTGGTGCGGATCTGCGGTCGACTGAGAATCTGAACTGTTCGACGTGATGCCAGAGCACGGAGCAGTACGCTCACAGCATCAGACTGAGCAGAAAAGACGAATCCTCCAAAACCAAGGTCCGCATTCTGACGGCCCAAAGAAAAGTTGCTCAGGCCCTGAGTTCCGACAGCATTGCTGTTGGTGGTACCATTTCCAAGCGCCACCAGCGTGTTGTTGAAATTCATACCGGGAGCCGGCGTCGTAATCGCGGACAGACTTCGGCTCAGAAGCAATGGATCCTGAAATCCAAGCTCGATACCAAATTCATCCGTTGCATCCAGCGTAACTTCGACAATCAACCCCTGAATGACGACTTCCGGAGGCGTCGCATCCAGCGTCTCGACAATCTTTGTGATCTGCGTGAAATACTGCGGCGATGCACTGATAATCAGCGAGTTGCTGTTCGTATCTTCTGCGACCAGAACTTCCTGACGAAGTCGCTCGATATTACTCACCAGATCGGCACTGCTGTCCTGCAGCGACGCCTGTTGCTCGAGAAACGAGAGCAATGCCGCCGCCACGACTTCGGCAGGTGCATTTCGAAGCGGCAACACTTCTGTCGTTCGCTGACGCACGTCGGCTGTGTCCAACCGAAGAAGAACCGCTTCGACGACACTCAACGCTTCTGCACTTCCGACGGCCAGCACAGAGTTCGTTCGGATGTCTGCACTGAACCTTGCAGGAATCAGACTGCTGGCGGCATCTTCAGTGCCCGCAATCTGAATTCCCAGCTGGTCCTGTTGATTCTGATTCTCGAACACCGATTCCAGCAGCGTGACTGACTGTTCCGCGTCGGCATTCTTCAGAGTGAAGACTTTGATCTCTGCAATAGCGGAGGGTGATTGATCCAGTTCCCGTATCAGGGCCGCCAAAAGGCTCATGCTGGCTTCCGGAGATGATACGATCAGGCTGTTTGTTCTGGCATCAGCATTGATACGAACATCCGCCAGGATGCCGGATCGCACAAGTTCGCGTGTCGCTCCGTCGCTGGCTAGAAATTCCAGCGCAACTGACTTGCTGTCACGCAATTCCTGTGCGCCCTGTGTTCCTCCGAATCCTCCAAAGCCACCGAATCCACCCTGTGTTGATTGTTGTGGAGGATTGATGACTGACTGAATCGCAGAGCTGATTGTCGCCTGAAGTTCCTCCGCGACTGCGTTCTTCAGTGGAAAAATCTGAACGCGATGCACGGCACCGGACTCATCTTTGTCGATGCGTTCGATCAGTTTTGCTACTTCATTCAGATCATTGGCACGACCCTGAACGATAACCGAGTTTGTTCGGACATCGGCGACGACACGCGGGCGTGCTCGCAGACCAGTGGGTTCGTTGTAAAAAGTTTCCAGCGAAGTCACGACCTGTGACGCGATGGCATTCTTCAACGGGAAGACTTTGAATTCGAAGTCCGGTTCCAGTGGTTTATCCAGCTCGTCAGCCAGTTGCAGAATTGCATCCAGCTCAATTTTTGGTGCCAGTATCAGAATTGCGTTTGGTTGAACGACGGGAATGATAGCTGTCGTCTCGCGATTGGTGTTGCCCCGGCGTCGCAGCTCTGACAACCGTTCATAGACGGACGTGAGAAGGTCGGCCATGGCTTCGGAATTGACGTTCTTCAGCGTCAGGATGTGAATGTCGGGGACAGATCCAATGCTCATCTGCTCAAGGCGAGCGATAATCTCTGCCACCTTATCTACATCTGCCTGATTCCCTTTCAGAATCAGAATGCTCAGGTCCGTCATCGCCTGAATGTTCACATCTCCTCGCAGATTCAGTGAATCACCCTCTCCGCCATTCGCGGGTTGTTCAACGTTGCCCGCATTGAACGGGTTGTTCTGTGCGGGGGTTCCTGCGTCATCCTGCATTGAAACAAGCTGATGAAGTTGTTGATTCAGTTCCTGCGCTGTTTTCGCAGCGATACCGTTGTTGGGTACAAGTTTCACGGCTTCGCCAGGGGCGGCTGGATTCGCCGGCTTATCCAGCTCGGTGGCCAGTGCCTGCAGGTGCGTGATACGTTCGGAAGAGGCCTCAATCAAAAGCTGATTGCGTTCCTGATCAATACCGACGCGGAAGACCGGTGCGCTTTGTTTGGCCGCGGCGGCCTCTGCGGGTGAATTGGCCGGTGCGAACACCGCGAATGAAGGATACCCCTGAACACCGTCGCGCTGAAGTTCGGCACGTTTTTCAAAAACCAGATACAGCGTTCGCGCAAGATCGGCGGCCTTTGTGTGCTGGCATTCAAACGACTGAGTCAGCTTTCGTTCATCGGCCGTTTCCTGCGCTGGTTCGTCTTCGTAATCACGACCAAATGAAGCTGCGCGGATCGGTGTGCCGAACGGTGGTCGGTTGCCCGTCACACTGTCTGAACGCTGTTGAAGTGAGGAGCCTCGGCCAGATGATTGATCATCGGACGCAGCAGCATTCGGAATCGTAGTCCGCTGCAGTGGGAATCGCTCGTTCGATGACGCCAGACGTTCTTCGATGGATGCGTTCTGCCGCTGCATACCGCCATCGTCGGGCTGGCTGATGAGCCGGGCTGCTGAGGGGTCTGACAATTGAGGCCGCGCATATTCTGTTCGTGCTTTATCAAGGTTCAGCACAATCAGGAATTCGTTCTGCAGTAGCAAACGATAACCCTGACGCTCGAGATGGCTGTTCAGGATTCGAATGGCAGAACCCAGTTCATACGTCCGACGTTCCCGCCACGCGAACCGACCTGGCGGAATCTGATCCATCACGAGGGTCAGATTTTGCTGGTCGGCCACGTTTCGTAAAACGCGTTCCCAGGTTGTATCGAAAAAGTTCAGACGAACTCCATTCGGATCCTCCTGCGCGTTCTCGTACGCAGTTCCACGTGTCGTGGTTTCGCGAAACGAGCGAGCGGATTCCTCCGATGCTCCAAGGTCTGATTTCAGATTGAGCAACCATACTGTGGTTGCCGCCGTCCCTAGCAGCGCTGCTGCAAGAAAGCCGTGACGTCTCACCGCAGTGATCCTTCGAAAATGCAGGCTTTCGAAAATCCCCCAAAGGTACACTCCGACCACTGCGAATGTGTCCGAAGGGGCCAATCACCCTCAGACACCGACTGCAGCACATTTTGCCGCCAGGACGCTCTCCAAAGTTGCCTTTGAGAACAGCCTCGCGCACACCCCCCGGTCGGAAGTACCGGCTGTAGTTGATTATCGGGTGTTAAGGTTTGAACCGTTCAGGTAAAGTTTGATTGTTTTCTGGTTCGTGCGGTTCGTCGCCTGCGAA
>JAGQQE010000668.1 GCA_020426345.1 Planctomycetaceae bacterium | reverse complement strand
CAGCTGCAGCAGCAGTTTCTCGGTCTGCGACTTCATCGCGGCGTGATTCAAAAACAGGCCACGCCCATGCGTTATTTCTCGACCGACGAACAGGTTTTCAACAGCGTTCAAGTGTGGAAATGCCGTAGATTCCTGATGCATTACGGCAATGCCGGCTGCTTCCGATGCGTGCACACTACCTGTGTTCAGATCAGTTCCGTGAATCATGATTCGACCGGAATCCGGTTTAATAATGCCGGAAAGGATCTTGATCAGGGTGGATTTCCCCGCGCCGTTTTCGCCACACAACGCATGGATTTCTGCGGCGTGAAGGTCCAGGTTCACGTCACTCAACGCATGGACGCCGTCATACGATTTGGTCAGGTTACAGACCTGAATCATGGCGCGTGCGGTGCTCATCCCACTGAACTCAAACCGGCGACGGCGATGGGGGAAACACCTCGAGAGACAGGGCGCAGATTGAGTACATTACGTTCGTAATGCTGCACTTGTTCCAGCCATGCCGGACCAACTGGAACTCCCGAACTCAGACAGTACCAATCCCAGACCGCACCAAACGGCAGTGTTTTGATTTCTTCCAGCATCGATAAACGCGACGTGAAGTCCCCTTCTCGTTCAAACTGGCGAAGCATTGAGATGGGCTCCAGTAATGCCATCAGCAACGCCTTCAGCATGCAGCGGGTGCCAATAACCCAGGCCGCGATACGGTTGATGCTCGCGTCAAAAAAATCAAGTCCTACATGGACACGATCCAGAAACGCCCCGCGCACCAGTTCCTGAGCGATCGCCTGCAGTTCGTCGGTCAGAATCACAACGTGGTCGCTGTCCCAGCGAACTCCGCGACTGACGTGCAACAACAAACGGGGCACGTAAGCCAATACGGATGATATCTTGTCTGAAATGGTTTCCGTCGGATGAAAGTGACCTGCGTCAAGACACAACACTTTCTGCCGGGTAATCGCATAGCCCAGATAGAATTCATGTGATCCGACGACATAGCTTTCCGAACCAAGTCCGAACAGCTTGCATTCCACCGCGTCAAGGACTTGCGATATCGGCAAAGACTCGGCGAAAATCAAATCCAGTGATTCGGCCAGCAGATCTCTTGGGCTCTTGCGATCGACAGGAATGTCCTTCATACCGTCCGGGATCCAGAGATTGTTGACACACGGCGTTCCCTGAGCCTTCCCCATGGTCGCCGCAATCCGGCGACAGGCAATCCCATGCTCAATCCAGAACCGGCGAATGCCCTGATCGGGATGTGCCAGCGTCAATCCGTCAGTTGCTTTCTCGTGAGCGAAATACGTGGGGTTAAAGTCGAGTCCGAGGTTGCGTTCGCGAGCCCATTCGATCCAGCCCTGAAAGTGGGATGCGGTGAGTTCGTTGCGTTCAATTTTGTGTCCGTTCGTTTCGGCGTAACTGGCGTGCAGGTTCAAACGATGTGTGCCAGGAATCAATGACAGCGCGAAATGGATATCGGCCCGCAATTCATCGGCTGTTCGAGCCTTCCCGGGATACAGCCCCGTGACCGCCAGACCACCGCCGATTTCGCTGCCGGAGTTTTCAAAGCCCCCGACGTCATCTCCCTGCCAGCAATGCAGGGAGACAGGAATCGTGGCGATTTTCTTCAGGGCGCTCTGGACGTCCACACCCAACGAGCTGTACCGTTC
>JAGQQE010000667.1 GCA_020426345.1 Planctomycetaceae bacterium | reverse complement strand
CATCTTGGGAAACCAGAACTGAATGCCGGCAAAGACTCCGAACAGAGTCGCTCCGAACAAGACGTAATGGAAGTGGGCCACAATGAAGTAGCTGTCGTGGAAATAGACATCCACCGGGACAGCGGCCATGAAGATTCCGCTCAGGCCACCCACGATAAACATGGATACAAATCCGGCACAGTTCAGCATGACTCCATTGAATCGCACCTTTCCGTCCCAGATCGTTCCGATCCAGTTGAAAGTCTTGATGGCCGATGGAAGAGCGATCATCATGGTTGAGGTCATGAACGTCATGCCGAGAGCGGGATTCATGCCGCTCGTGAACATGTGATGTCCCCAGACAATGAACCCAAGGCCGGCAATTGCAGCCATGGAATACACCATTGGCTTATAGCCGAAGATTGGTTTTCGACACATACAGGCCATCATGTCAGAAACCATACCCATCGCGGGCAGAAGCATGATGTAAACCGCTGGATGGGAGTAGAACCAGAACAGGTGCTGCCACAACAAAGGCTGGCCGCCACCGACCGTTGGAGCTGCATTGTTGACGATGATCCCGGACGGAACAAAAAAGACGGTTCCCAGCATTCGGTCCGCCACCAGCATGAATCCTGCTGCGGTCAGAACCGGCAGTGCAAACGCCTGAAGGATGGCTGTAATGAACATGCTCCAGATTGTAAGTGGCATTCGGAACAAGGTCATCCCGGGAGCACGCATGTTAATGATGGTGGTCATGTAGTTGACCGACCCCATCATGGATGAAACACCAACGAGGGTCAGGCCGAAAAGCCAGAATGTCTGAGCTGATCCGGATCCGGGAGCCGCCTGTACCAGGGCACTCAACAATGGATAAGATGTCCAGCCACCAGCTGGTCCTGCGGTGGCCCCTCCGACAAAGAAACTGATTCCAAAGCAGAAAATTGCGGGCCACATGAACCAGTAGCTGAGCATATTCAGCACCGGAAACGCCATATCATCAGCACCGATCTGCAATGGGATCAGGAAGTTCCCAAACGCTCCTGCAAGAACCGGAATGATCACAAGGAAGATCATCACAGAAGCATGCATGGTGAAAAGCATCGTGTAGAACTCAGGACTAATCTGACCACCTTCGCCTGTGAACAGCCCGAAGAAGGCACCCAGAAAAGGCATGTTCTCCCAGGGAAAGGCCAGTTGCCATCGAACGGCCAGCGCAAGCGCTCCGCCAACCATCAACATCAGCAGAGTCGTGACAAGAAATTGAATCCCAATGACCTTGTGGTCAGTCGAGAATACGTACTTCTGTACGAAGCTCAGCTCGTGATGGCCGTGTGAATGGCTGTCGGCATGATCATGGCTTTCCAATGCCGGACTCGCAGTAGCCATTGTCTATCTACCCTTCGGAACAATTCCATGTAAAACATGAACGATGAAATAATGTGCAGACCGTTGGTCTGAAATATTAAGCCAGGTTACTCAGATTCAGATTCTTCGCGGAATCCATCTTCGTCCTGCTGAGCCCGCAGGTCCACCATGTATTGTGCCACAGCAGCCTTCGATTCAGCGACGATCTTTGCACGCATTTTATAATGGCCCCAACCACAGAGCTCTGCACACACAATGTCGTATTCGCCAGCCTCAGGAATCTCAAACCAAACGGGAATGATCAGACCAGGAACAGCGTCCTGTTTAAGACGCAGTTGAGGGGCGAAGAATGCATGCTGCACATCCTGCGTTCGCAGGTTCA
>JAGQQE010000666.1 GCA_020426345.1 Planctomycetaceae bacterium | reverse complement strand
GCTCGAGCCAGTCTCGTTTTTCAACAGGCGGTGAACTGGCGCTGCGGTGCGTTTGAGTTTAATTCCTGGGGCCTGGCTGGTATGAATTCGCCTCGGATGCTATCCCGGCGAGTGAATTGTTCTGTTTGAATTTCGGAGGAATCATGAAGTCAATCGTCTCGACACTCTTGGTCGGAATTTCGTGTAGTCTGTTGGCCGGGCAGGAAAAAAATCTCGTGTATCCTGAAACAAAAACTGTGGATCAGATTGATGATTACCACGGCACAAAAGTCGCAGATCCGTATCGTTGGCTCGAGAACGATGTGCGTTCTTCAGACGAAGTTGCCGCCTGGGTAGAAGCTCAGAATAAGGTGACATTCGATTTTCTGAAGGCCATCCCTGAGCGAGATGCCATCGAAAAACGCATGACGGAATTGTGGAACTACGAAAAGATCAGCGCACCCTTCAAACGCGGAGGTCGGTATTATTTTACTCGAAACGATGGCCTGCAGAATCAGAGTGTTCTCTGGATGCAGCAGACCCTGGATGACACACCGTCCGTCCTGATTGATCCGAACACCTGGTCCGACGATGGAACAATCGCGCTTTCCGGGATGGCCTTCAGCGACGACGGCCGATTTCTGGCCTACGGAATTCAGGACGCCGGTTCCGACTGGAACACCTGGCGCGTGATGGAAATCGAAACGAAGAAGGTGCTGGATGACGAATTGAAGTGGGTGAAGTTCAGTGGTGCCGACTGGACACCGGACAGCAGGGGATTCTTCTACGCCCGATATCCGAAGCCCGAAGAAGATGCCGCCTTCCAGTCGCTTAACATGAATATGAAGGTGTACTACCACCGGGTTGGCACACAGCAGTCTTCGGACGTCCTGGTCTACGAACGTCCTGACCACCCCGAATGGGGATTTCAGAATGCGGTTTCAGAAGACGGCCGGTATCTGATACTGACGATCTGGGTTGGAACTGATGATCGCTACCGTATCGTTGTCAAAGATCTGACGGAACCGTATGGGCTTCCGTATGAGCTCATCGATAACTTTGAGAATGAGTATTCCTTCGTTGGTAACGACGATCACGTGCTCTATTTCCAGACGAATGTGGAGGCTGCAAATAAGCGTGTCATCGCCATTGACTTGAAACGCCCCCAGCGAGAGAACTGGAAGGAGGTCATTCCGGAAACAGAAAACGCTTTGTCAAGCACCGGTATCGTTGGAAACATGTTTGTGTGCGAATACCTGAAGGACGCGAAAACTCAGATTCGCCTGCACACCATGGACGGGAAGTTCGTTCGTGAAGTCGAATTCCCCGGTATCGGCAGTGCGCGAGGCTTCGGCGGTCGCCGTGGTGATACGGAGACCTTCTACTCTTTCAGCAGCTTCGCATTGCCCCCCAGCACCTATCGCTACAACATGATCACCGGCGAAAGTGAACTGCTGAGAAGAGCGGATGTGAAATTCAATCCGGATGACTACGAGACCAAACAGGTCTTCTACACCAGCAAGGACGGAACTCGAGTTCCCATGTTTATTTGCCACCGCAAAGGACTCATGCTGGACGGCTCACATCCTGCGTTGCTGTATGGATACGGTGGATTCAATATTTCACTGACGCCCGGATTCAGTGTCAGCCGTTTGGCATGGATGGAGATGGGTGGCGTTTTTGCGCTGGCCAATTTGCGGGGTGGCGGTGAATACGGTGAAAAATGGCACAAGGCCGGAACGAAACTCAACAAGCAAAAC
>JAGQQE010000665.1 GCA_020426345.1 Planctomycetaceae bacterium | reverse complement strand
AATCGTGGAAAGGGCATCCACCTTGTTGCCTTTGACAAGGATGTCCATCTTGACGAGATCTGCGGCCTGGAAGCCGATGATTTCGTAGTCCATCGTTCCATAACCGCGGGTCACGCTCTTCAGCTTATCGTACATGTCGTACACGATTTCACTGAGGGGTAATTCGTAGTGAATCTGGGCTCGCTGCGGTCCCAGAAATTCCGTGTTGCGAAAAATACCGCGACGATCCTGACAAAGCTGCATGATCGTACCCACGTTTTCGGAAGGAACGATAAAGCTGACGTGGGCGATGGGTTCACGAAACTCTTCAATTTGTCCGGCGTCCGGGACATCCTGCGGGTTGTCGATGATCAGTGTCTGACCATCCTTTGTCACAATTTCGTACGTAACGTTGGGGGCCGTCTGAATCAGGTCCATGTCCTGTTCGCTTTCCAGACGCTGCTGCACAATCTCCATGTGCAGCATGCCCAGAAAACCACAGCGAAAACCAAATCCCAGCGCATCGGACGTTTCAGGAAGGAATGAAAAACTACTGTCATTCATGGACAGTTTCTGAAGCTCTTCCCTCAGCGTTTCAAAGCCCGTCGCGTCGATCGGGTACATGCCGCAGAAAACCATCTGTTTTGGCTTTTGATAACCCGGCAACGGCGATGCTGTTCCCCCCTGTGCAAGTGTGACGGTGTCGCCGACAGTGACCAGGCTCAGATCCTTGATTCCTGTCAGGATATAGCCGACCTGCCCCGGCCCGAGATGGCCGCAGGATTTCATGTCCGGGCGAAACTGTCCAAGCTCCAGTACGTCCGCCGACATACCAGCACGCATGAATCGAACCTTGTCACCAACTTTCACTTCGCCTTCCAGCAGACGGACATAGGTGATCACACCTTTGTAATTGTCGTACTTGGAATCGAAAATCAACCCCTTCAGCGGCACATCCGTTGTACCGGTGGGTGGTGGAATACGTCTTATGATCGCTTCGAATACGGTTTCAATGTTCTGACCGGTCTTTGCGCTGACCCGTAGCGCGTCGGTGGCATCCAGCCCCAGAACGCTTTCCACTTCTTCCAGAACTTCGTCAATACGAACCACTGGCAGGTCGATCTTGTTCACAACGGGGACAATTTCCAGATTCACGTTGATGGCTGCGTATGCGTTGGCAACCGTCTGCGCCTGAACTCCCTGAAACGCGTCAACAATCAGTAGCGCGCCCTCACAGGCGGCCAGACTTCGATTGACTTCATAATGGAAGTCGACGTGGCCGGGCGTGTCGATCAGATTCAGTTCGTAGGTATCCCCTTCGAATTTATAGTTGATGGTCACCGATCGCGCTTTCACGGTGATGCCACGTTCGCGTTCGATATCCAGATCGTCCAGGATCTGTTGCCGAAATTCACGTTCGGTAATTGTCCCGCTCTTCAGCAACAACTGATCGGCCAGTGTGCTCTTGCCATGGTCGATGTGAGCAATGATGCTGAAATTGCGAATGAACTTCGGGTCCATAATTCGTGCGACAACGTTGAAAGGGTTGTTTCGGCGATTTCTGTCGAAAATGACCGGGCAAAACTGCCGCGTATGTTACGGAAGGCAGTAGGCATCGGTCGAGCGTCGAATTCGCAGAATCCTGCCGCAGAGAACAAGCTCACTGATGGGCCCTTTGCGGAGAAATTGCCGGATTTCCCCGAAATGTTGCAAATGGCTGCTTGCGGTGGTGAGCGACGGAAATCGCTCGATTACCACCGTGACAGAAGAAAGGCTGTTCTGCGACGGATCGTCGGGGCCAGTGACCTCGTGCAAATCCACAA
>JAGQQE010000664.1 GCA_020426345.1 Planctomycetaceae bacterium | reverse complement strand
TCGGCCCGGCCGATGCGGCGGAATCGTCGTCCTGAAGTGTCGTTGTCAATTTTTTCAGTATCATCCACTGGCGTAGGTCGTACCAATTTCTGTTCGTCAGCGCGCTGCTGAAATTCCGGGACATTGTCCGTCAACAGCTCGTAGAAAGAGAGTTGTTGAAACGCATCGTGCTGTACGATCAAACCGGATTCGTTTCCGTCGCTCCATGCGGAAACGAGCGAGATGCTCGATGCGTCGATCTCGTTCAACAATTCGTGTTCGCCAAAATTCGGTGGGTTGCCGCCGAGATTCTTCTTCCACGCGATTCTGTAGAAATCGGGCTGGACCGAGTCGGCTCCGTGAAGACAAACAGCATCCAATTGCCCGTCCTGATCAATGTCAAGAAAACACGGCTTCCGACCAGCATTGAGTCTGACGGAGTTCGCCGCCCGAAACGGCCAGCCATCGGGATTCTCATTACGCAGATACTCTCCATCAACTACCAGATCGAGAGCCCCATCACCATTCAGGTCGACAACGCGGCAGGCCTGCCAGTCGTTGACGCGGACGGACGCGGCCGGCTCGAAGTGTGGCAATCCGCTGGCATCCTGCTGACCAGTGTTGAGATAGAAGTCCGCCGACTTTGTTCCCCTGCGAGTCATCACAAGATCGAGCTTGCCATCTTTGTCGAAGTCCGCAAAGTCTGCGCCCATATATGTGTGGGTAAAGAATTGTGGCTCATCGGAGTTGCTCGTAACGTACCGCAGACGATTCAGGTCTCCGAATTCAAAGCTGTCGCTGTTCGTGCGCGGAAAGACGACGATTCCATCCCAAGGCCAGCCGGGTCGATAAGCGTAATTCCATGTCCCTGTTAGGTCGAGTCGGCCATCACCGTTGATGTCATGCAGTCCCGGTGAATAAGGGATGGAAACAGGTCTTGGCTGGGAAGCATTGAAACGCAACAGATCCCCGACGCCGATCTGAGGCGTAAATTTCTTTGGCTGTAATGCCGGGCGCTGGTCAACTGTTCGAAACCGAATTTCAAATTCGCGCTGATTTGAATCTGAGGCAACGAACTCCAGTCGTGCCTTGTCGCTGTAGGCAAAGTCCTCGGTTATCGCGTGAGGAATGATTTCGTCTGTTGTTGCGTCACGTATTTCGATCGAATTCGGATCTAGCACGCCCGCGACCGCTGCGGTGCGAATGAACTCCGCAAAATCAATTTGCGGATCCAACGGAGTGTTGGAATACGGCATTGGAGACGTGATCGTCAGTCGAAGCCGAACCGTGTCGGCTGCTTTACCACAGGAACACAGGCACATTGCAGCAATCGCTGCTGCAGAACGAAACAGTCTCTTCATACCGCACTGACTTTTGTATATGCCACTGAAGTTATTGCAAATCACATTCGAGATGCGTCAAACGCCGCGCGAGTTTCCAGCAGTACCGTCGCCGGCTTCGTGGAGCATGAGGCGCTGCCGCAATTGTCCGTGCCAGGCCAGTCATCACAAGTCCCCTGAAGAACAGCCAAGCATCAACTTACCGTCTGCGGCAGCGAGCAGTCAAATCAATACACTCGCGATTCTCCCAACCTTTACAGGAGGGCGTAAGCGAGGCTGTCCTGTGCCGGGGAAGCTATGGGTTGCCTTGTACTGATTGCGCTTAGGACAGGATCTCATCCCAGCCCTTGCGATAGGGCCGCCGGATAAACTGATCGGCTTCCGGCGCATTGCGGGCGCGGAGGTTGACGGGGTCCCACTCAAGCTTTTTACCCGTCCGGTAAGCCACGTTGCCGAGGTGGTTTGCCTCCGTGACCCAGCCTGA
>JAGQQE010000663.1 GCA_020426345.1 Planctomycetaceae bacterium | reverse complement strand
GAATGACTTCCCCGCCGAGTAATTTTGCTGTCGGGCCGGCGCTCGGAGCCGCTTCGCGTCTTCCTTTACCCTTTGCTCTCGCATTGGATGCAACAGGAGTTGGAATCACTTCTCCGAATGGAACCGTCTTTCCTTCTCGCAGTAGTTTCGCAAACTGATTTCGCAGCTGGTTACCTTTGAGTCCATCGGTACCGGACAGCTGGGCTGTCATTTCGTTGTACTGCTTGCGGATCCCATTGTGAGGTGCCGTCGAATTACCGTTGGTGTTCTTGAAGAAGCCTTCGAACTGCTTGAAATCGTCCTGTGTCCACTGATCAAATGGATGCTTGTGACACTGCGCGCACTGGATACGTGAACCCAGGAAAGTGTAAGCAAACCCAATGACTCGATCTTCTGAGGTCCTGAAGTTTCGGCGAGCCCAGTAGTGGGGCAGGAACGAACGATCGGCGAATTCGCCTTTCGGCTGTGGCCGATTCAGGTCGCTCATGTTCTGGCAATACTCTTCATACGTTTCGCCCGGTTCGCGGCTGACGGCCAGTACGATTCCTTCGACGATGTCGTCATAACCAGCGTTCTCCTGCACTCGTTTGAAGATCCAGTCGTACCACTGCTGGGAGGCGGCTGATCGAACAGGAGTCACGTTGTTCAATTGTTCGTCGCTATTGCCGGTGAAATCGCAAAGCTGTGTTGTCCACCAGGCCACATAACCGGGGCGTTCGAGCAATTCGTCGATCTTGCGGGAACGCTTATCGGGAGAAGTGTCGGCCAGAAAACTTCGAACTTCATCGGGAGTTGGCAGCGTGCCTGTGGCATCCAGACTAGCGCGACGCAGGAATTCAGCATCGGTACAGAGGTCGGACTGTACAACTCCAATCTTACGGAGTTTCTGCACGATCAGTTCATCGACCTTTGTCGGCGTTGGAGTCTCCGGATAGTTTTCGCCAATCCTGTCGGTGACGGGACGCATCACCGGAATCGGAATCACTGCGCTGTCATAAAACACCACAACATGGGTATCACCAGTGGCTCCGGACAGGACTTTGCCTTCTGCATCGATATCAGCAATCAGGTCATCATTCGTCTGGAATCGGCAAAGTGTAGTGACATCCTCACGAGATCCATCCGCCCAGACTGCGACCGCTTTCAGCTGCGTACTTTCACCTTCTGCCTGAAACTGAATCTCCCGTGGAGTCACTTCAAGGGATTGAAGTTTAATCGGATCGCCATCTATTCCCGCGGATCCATTTCTGATCCATGAGAGGAGCAAATGGTGCTCCCAGCTTCCCTCGTTCAGGCGACGCCCACCCTCGTGAGGATCCTGCATTAACGGTTTTGTGAGAATCAGACTTGCCGTGGCATCATCCGGATCGATCCGTCCGGTGAGTTCATCGTGATCTGACTTGAAGTCATAGCCAAACAGAGAAAGACGAAAGCCGCCTCGTCCCTGAAACGAGCCATGACACGCGCGGCCGTTACATCCAAGTTTGCCAAGCAGTGGAGACACATGCTTTTGAAAGTCGGGAGAATCCTGAAACGCTGCGTCGCCGTAGCGTACGGCGACCGAGGGCATCTCGTCCTTATCGGCGGCGTGGGAAGCTGAACTTCCGATTGCTGCTGAGAGCACCAACGCCGTCAACCCGAATCCAAACCTGGTGTACGTCAGGCAAGACCTTAGAACCATCATTCAAACACCTCATTGCGTGAGTTAAAATTCACGTTCGTCTTATTCGATCGGTTTCAGTCAATCGACTTGTTTTGATTCTTGAGCGGGCTGACCCGCCCGTGGCTTTTCGCCGACAGACTTTCTTGCAGCTCCTGTCTGACGAACAAGCCG
>JAGQQE010000662.1 GCA_020426345.1 Planctomycetaceae bacterium | reverse complement strand
TCTTTCCTTTCAACATTCTCAGCCGACAGGCGGCCCGCAAGCGCGCAGAGCAGACGGCTTTCCAAGTCAGGTTCCTCAACCACTTCCAGTCCGCGTCGGTAGGCCGAAACCACATCGGATTCGTTGGTCGCCGTGTCTCCCAGGCACAGATAAAACGGAGCGAAATCCGGAAACCGTTCGACGGCTTGCTGAGCAATCGATGCCGACTGCGCCGGATTGAGGCAGCCATCTTCAAGAATTCGCAGGAGCTGAAACTGTTCGTCTGTAATCGAACCACTGTCCAGACCATCCGCCAGCCAGCGGTCTGATCGGCATCGAAACCATCCCGGTGCAAGGCGTTCCACATCCTCGAACGCCTCGCGAGCCTGTGCATACAGCCCGAGATGTAACAGGCTGACACCGCTTTGATAAATCGGGTCGGGATCGTAAGGATCCACGTCGCTGGCCTCGGTAAATTTCTCCAGCGCGTCAGAAAACCGGTCTGCGGACGCCAGTTGGTTGCCCTGCTGCGTCAGGGTTATGGCTTTCTGTAACGACATTCGGTTTCGCTTGAAGATGAACTGATAGCTGCCCCGTCCGACAGAACGGATTTCATCAAGTTCCAGCTCCTGGCCGTTACGAACACAAACGCAGCGGCAGAGCGGTACACCGTTTTGCAGCATTCGCAATCGCTTTTCTGTTAAGTCGGTCGCGACTTTGCTCCTGCGCTCAATGTCAAGAAGGCGCTCCGCCGTTTTGATCTCAAGTCCGTCTGCCAGGTAGCAGTGAACCTCCAGAAGATTCTGCAGATAGATGATCTGCCCCTCTGTGTCGTCGGCCGTCACACACAAATCAAACGCGTCACTGTAGGGAGAGACGGCATCCGAAGGTCGCCCGGAATGGAATAACAGTTCTCCCAGCCGTCCCAGCAGCCAGCACTCGTGCGTTCGAGCCGCGCTTCCTCGAAGTGTTCTGGCCTGCTCGATCAGTTCTCCCGCCTCAGCGATCAAAGCGTCGTGTTCCAATCGCTTCATGCGTTCCGGCAGTTCGCCGTACCAGCGGTCAAACTTCAGAAGCGGATTGTCATCCGGATTCCCGCACAGGTGGTTCCACATTTCCGGCGAACCACATTTTCCGGCCAGGCACTGAGCCACTGCCCCCAGATTCTGAGCCCAACGGTCAATCGCTTCATCATCGGTTGGCATTTCATCAGGAATGCGGCAGATAAACTCAAGGTTCTGAACGATCTGCTGTTTGTAATCCCGACAAATCGCTCGCAGCCGTCGAGCATTCCGCAACCCGGCTGTTTCAATCAATCTGTCACGTAGTTGAAGGGGTGTTAACGGCTCCGGAGATCGCTTTTGGAAAGGCCAGAATCGCATTTCAATACCTCAACGGACTTTCACACCGCAGGAAAGTTGTGCAGTAAGACGGCATTCCCACACAGAGTCGAGCATTCCTGTTCTGACGGATTCACAGCGGTGAAACCAATGTTCGCGTCAACAGTTGCAGCAGCGACATTTGGCGACCGCACCGTGGTCGTTGCATTTCCTCGGCAATCGTGGAAAGGCGGGACCGGTGATCGGATATGTGCGAAACTGCCAAAGGGAATAACCAAAGATCATTCAACGGGGCACATGCAAACCGCAATCAAGACGCCGTGTTGGCAAACAGATTCTTCACCGCCGGCTTGGTGACTTTGCCCATGGCGTTTCGCGGCAGGTCATCAACAATCAGCAGTCGGCGCGGAATTTTGTAAGGTGACACGCGGTCTTTGCACCAGTGGCGCAGTGAAACGGCATCCAGCGTCTTGCCGTTCCTGAGCACAATTGCCGCTGCAACTGTTTCGCCCCATGTTTCATCGG
>JAGQQE010000661.1 GCA_020426345.1 Planctomycetaceae bacterium | reverse complement strand
CGCGGCTCCATCGTTTTGAAGAACACCCATCAGGCGACTGGACAGTCGCTTGAACAATTCATCTTTCGCCGCAAGAGCAATTTCCTTTTGTTGCTGTTGCGATTCATTCAGTTCCGTCAGCAGTTCGAATGGCGTCGTGACTTGCCCATCTCTTTCAGAGCTGGCTTGTGGGGCCCCAGTGGGTCCTGACGTATCCGTCCGAGTTCCACAGCCAATTGCTATTCCACAGCTAATTGCTAACAGGAGAATGCTGTTCGCTAAAGCCACCACGACTCTGCTTTGGCCCCGAAGAGGCGAGGATTCCGTCAACATGATTTCGCTTTGCACTCGTTTCATCTGATTTTGTCCCACGCACACAATTCCATGATGTGAATCTATCTGCCGTGAATGATACTCGACACGAAAGATTTCGCTAAGAGGGCATCTGTGCTCAGGACAATTCTCGATGCATGCCACCCATATGATTCGAATTCCGCTCAATGATCCTTCGGATTAACCGGCAGAGTGGCGAAAAGGGCACCTGGCCATCAGAATGTGATCGGAAAGCCGCAGATCAAGAGCCCGTCCAACGTATGGCTTTCGTCCCTCATTTGCCTGAAGCGCAGGAAATTTGCTGATGCTTTCAACACGAATCGTACTTGCTTTTCTGCTTGGACAGTTCCTCTTTTCCTGCATCGCTGTCGGACAAAGTCAGCGTCTGAACCTCTTGATTATCACAGTCGATGACATGAGCGCGGATTCGCTCGGAGTTTTTGGGTGCAGGCTTGCGGACACCAGCCCACATGTCGACAAGCTCGCGTCCGAAAGTCTTCGGTTCACAATGGCTCACGTGCAGGTTGGCAACTGTATGCCGTCACGAAATGTTATGTGGTCCGGGCGTTATCCGCACAACAACGGCGTCGAGGGCTTTTACCAGGTTCGAAATCCCGGCTACCCCGTTCTCTGCGACCTGATGAAGCAGGCGGGCTACTTTACTGCGATTCGGCACAAGGTCTCACACTCAACACCCTATTCACCGTATCAGTGGGACTTGAATCTTGATACGGCAGAGAATGGACGTCAGCGCCACACAAAAGACCCGGTATCTTACGGCGATGCTACGAGGCAGGGGATTCAGGCAGCTGGCATGCAGAACAAACCGTTCTGCCTATTGATCAACATCGCAGATCCGCATAAGCCTTTTTTTGCTGAAGGAAATCGCGGGCAGACGGTTCCGGATGAATACGTCCCCAGTCGAGTCTTCACGGCGGAAGAGACGCCAATTCCCGGTTTTCTGTTCGATGACCCTGTCGTTCACAAAGAACTTGCCCATTACTATTCGTCCGTCCGACGCGCGGACGATGCGGTCGGCCAGATTCTGCTGGCGCTTGAGGAATCAAAGTTGGCGGACAGAACGCTGGTCATGTTCCTTTCCGATCACGGGATGCCGCTCCCATTTGCCAAGACACAGCTCTACCACCACAGCACCCATACACCTCTGATGATCCGCTGGCCAGGAGTCACAAAGCCCGGCAGTATCGACAACCGCCATATGGTATCGGCCGTGGATTTTACTCCCACGTTGCTTGACATCTTCAGTATCGATCATCCAGCAGGGCTCGACGGTCGCTCGTTCGCTCCGCTGCTGAAGGGGCAAACTCAAAGCGATCGAGATTACGTCTTCAAGGAGTACAACGAAAACGCCGGAGGTTCTCGGGACCCGATGCGTGCGGTACAGACTGCAGAATATCTTTACATCTTCAACCCCTGGTCGAATGGTGAACGCGTCATGGCCACAGCAACCACCGGGACCTCCACATACCGACGGATGGCCGAACTCGCCAGGGTCGATGATGCCATTCGATTCCGCCATGAGCTCTA
>JAGQQE010000660.1 GCA_020426345.1 Planctomycetaceae bacterium | reverse complement strand
TTCACTGACGCCCGGATTCAGTGTCAGCCGTTTGGCATGGATGGAGATGGGTGGCGTTTTTGCACTGGCCAATTTGCGGGGTGGCGGTGAATACGGTGAAAAATGGCACAAGGCCGGAACGAAACTCAACAAGCAAAACGTCTTTGATGACTTCATTGCGGCGGCTGAGTATCTGATCGCTGAGAAATATACGTCGCCAAAGAAACTTGCCATTCAGGGCGGCAGCAACGGCGGACTACTTGTCGGCGCTTGTATGGCTCAGCGTCCGGATCTGTACGGCGCGTGTTTACCAGCTGTTGGTGTCATGGATATGCTGCGATTCCACAAGTTTACTGCCGGCCGCTTCTGGGTCGATGACTACGGAAGTGCTGATGACCCCGAGGAATTCAAAGCGTTGCTGGATTATTCCCCTTATCAGAACTTAAAGGGCGGCGTGCAGTATCCGGCAACTCTGGTTACGACGGCTGACACAGACGATCGCGTCGTCCCCGGCCACAGTTTCAAATTTGCAGCCAAACTGCAGGCCAGTCAGTCTGGTCGCTCGCCTGTGCTGATTCGCATTGAAACTCGAGCTGGACACGGAGCAGGAAAACCAACGGCAAAGATCATTGAAGAAGCAGCCGATCAATGGGCGTTCCTTGTGAAGACTCTGGGGATGGATCTGGCTAAGTAAAGCACAACTCCCCTCTGCAGACCGTATTTCTGACAGGCTCCGTACATGATTGTGCGGAGCCTGTTTGCTTTGTAGCCCCTGCTTCCCAAACGGCATGGCTACCCACATCGTATGTTCGTCAATGTTTCACAGGGTTACCCTGCTGGCAGCACCGTAACGCATTTTCCCGGCAGCATACGGTTCCTGGAAAGTAGGTACGCAACGCGCACCCGGACGTGGTAAGTTGAATCAGGCTGCCAATGGTTCTGGCAGTTCTCACCAGCTTGATCAGAAAGTGTGTGGCTCCAGGCCTTCCTGGAGCACTTGCAGCTACGAGGTCTTATGATGTGGAATCGACTTCTTGTTGTGGTGTTCGTCGGCGTTCTTGCTCTGCCAACTACGTCCCGCGTTCAGGCAGATGAAATCTGTCTGACATCTCCAATGGATCTTCCAGTGGGTAGCGTCATGATGGGCCAGCCGCTGGGAGCCATGGGTTTCCAGGTAGCCGCTATCTCTTTGCCGGGAACTGTCGGTGAAACCTACACGCGGCCTTCTCACCCAATCCCGCATGAGAAACACCCTCGCACGGGAATGCTGGCCGTTCGGGATAATTCAGGTTCGCCGCTTTTAAGCGTTCAGCGAATGGGTGGCTTCAGAATGCAGAATGGTGTCTGGCTGTTTGAATCAGAACGACCACTGGATCATGGCGCATCTCAGATCGTGCGAGTCGAGGCCAGAAAGAACTCCAATGATATCGAACCATACGCAACACGATTCGTTCGCTTGATTCCAGGTCGGATTGTTTATCTGGACTTTTGATTCCTCCCCCCAGTTCAATGGTGATGGCACCGGGATTTTGCACCAGTGATTTCACCCGAATCAATTGACAGAACCGATGCTGAGCGGAAACGCCTGGCATCGGTTTTTTCGTGGACACCGCTTCATCATTCGTGGACTATTCCATCATCCTGTGTTCTTATTAGCAGCCTGTTGAAAAACGGGACTGGCTCGTGCGGGAAACCTGAAAACACGACGATCTCCAGTCGTCCTGCGTGCCTGTCCCGGTTTTTCAACGCACAGTTAGGTTAGGGCATCCCATTCCTTTTGAACGCATCTACACTGACGGTTCTTCAACACCTGGACAAGCTGCCGGATCCCTGTTCTCGAATTCATTGACCGTCCCTGGACTAATCCATTCGGTGTTGTTCACAGATGAAACTTCCCGGCC
>JAGQQE010000659.1 GCA_020426345.1 Planctomycetaceae bacterium | reverse complement strand
CAATGGCCATCTTTTCACGCCGCATAAGTCTCATGAAATGACGAATTGCGTTCGGCCACGGGGGCAACGGTTCGATGCTGACCGCCCAGCGTTTCCATAACCTCACAAATATTCAGAAGAAAGAACTGACCATGAAGAATTTGTTTACGTTGATTTGCGCATCCGTGATTGCTGTTCCGGCCTTGGCTCACGATACGTGGGTCGAAGTCAATACTCCGGAGGTTCGTGAAGGCAATGTCGTTCACGTGGATCTGAAACTAGGCAATCACGGCAATGGTCATCGCGACTTCAAGCTGCACAGCTTGATTACGCTCGATCATGCATCCCTGGCGGTGAAAGCGCCCTGCGGCTGCACCACCGATCTCAAGCCGAATCTGATCGGCACGGCCTACGAACCAAAGCAGGGCTACTGGACCACGCCTTACATCACTACGAAGCCCGGCTTGCATGTGGTGTCTCATGAACTGGACACGCTGCACGGAAAGATTCGAGCGATCAAGAGTGCCAAAACCTACTTCGTGGTTGGTCCCGATCCGTCCGCCACCAAAGGGCCTCTGATGCGTTGCGACCGAGCACTCGGCCATCCCCTGGAACTGGTGCCGCTGACGAATCCCGTAACCGAAAGTGGTCCGGGCAAACCAATTCGCGTTCGCGTGCTGTTCGAAGACAAGCCGCTGGTGGATGCCAGAGTCACGTTTATCCCCCGAGGCCAGGCATTGGCGGAAGAATTTGATGACAAATTTGAACGCCGCACCGATGCCAATGGCGAAGCAGAATTCACGCCGACCGAAGCCAACATGGTGCTGGCCGTCATTCATCACCAGGAACCTGAACGCAGCGGCGAAGGGTATGACAGCACCTACTATTCGGCCACTTTAACGGTTGCCGTTCCTCAGGTGCCCTTTCCAGCGCCCGCCGCACCGGCGACAGCAAGCCGATAACGAGTGTTGTGGGGATGGAGATTCGAACAGACCAAAGTGATCCACTGATTGGCGATTCGTCCAACGTTCTGAACACAGCGCTGGCACAAAGATATTTCCAAAGCTGCTGACGGATGTGGCGTTGTTCGATGGCGTCATCCTGACAGCTGACATGCCAGACAGCTGACATGCCTGACTACACTCGTCAGAGGGAACAGGAATTGGGCGGCTTTAGTTTTCCGGTGTTGTCTGATCCGGCTTACATCGTTTCAGAAACCTGGGGCGTTTACGTTCGAGCATCCGACCCACAGCAGGAAGACATGCAGCACGGCACGTTTGTGATCGATCGTGATGGCACGGTTGTCTTCTGCCAATCGAGGTTATGAACCCTTTGTTGACAAGCGTTCGCTGCTGCACTGGCTGAAGGACGCCCACTTGGCCGCAGCATCCAGCACTCAGATTGCCGTTTCGACATCCAGCCAGTTGAAGACTTCGAACTGATTTTGCGGCTACTTTTCAGGGCGTCCCGGCAGGGCACAACCACGGCAAGTGTCCTGCTTCCGGACGCCACGCGATAACGAATATTTCGCAGTACCATTACGGAAAACAATTCAATGAAAACACAATATCCCATATGGGGACACACATTCATGCGAGACACACTGATCGGCATGGGCTTCATTCTGTTCACCTTCTGTGCGTGTCTGGCTGGCGAGGAATCCGCCAGTCCCGAACGCTGGCCCGGCTTTCTGGGAATCGGCGCGACGGCGATTGATCCGGCAACGCTGCCTTTGGAATGGTCGCCGACCAGCAATGTGAGCTGGCAGACCGAGCTGGTTGGCACCGGTCAGTCGAGCCCGCTGATCTGGGACGACAAAGTGTTCGTCACGTCCATTGACGGAACCATGAAGGAAGATTGCCACGTCACGGCGATGGCTTTGGCCGACGGCACGAAGCTGTGGGATTACAAGACG
>JAGQQE010000065.1 GCA_020426345.1 Planctomycetaceae bacterium | reverse complement strand
CCAGAAAGGTGCTCAGATTATTTTCGTGCCGTTCAACACGGATACCCGTCACGGATATTTGCGCGTTCGCCACTGCGCACTGGCGAGATGTGTTGAGAACCACGTCTATGTTGCCGTCGCGGGGTGCACAGGCAACCTGCCATTCGTCGAAAACTCGGACATCCATTACGCGCAATCGGCCATTTTTACTCCGGCGGACGCCGAGTTCGCTCGCGACGCAACAGCGGCCGAATGCAATGCCAACATCGAAACAATGATTATTCACGACGTCGATGTTGAACAGCTGCGAAGGCACAAAATCGCTGGCAGCGTTCAGAACTGGAACGACCGTCGGCAGGATTTGTATAAAGTGGTCTACATCGAAGACGGCGAGTCTCATGAAGTCTGATCACCTGCGATTCGGTATCCTGGGAACAGCTCGGATTGCAGAGTCCGTCGTGCCCAGAATGCAGGCGACCTCCATCGCCTCGGTTACCGCCGTGGCCAGTCGATCCCAGGCTCGCGCAAAGGATTTTGCTGAACGGCACGGTATCCCGAGAGCACTGGAAGGTTATGACCAGCTGATTGCGTGCCCCGATGTCGACGCTGTTTATATTCCGCTGCCCCCGTCCATGCATCGGGACTGGACCATCCGTGCCGCCGCGGCGGGGAAACACGTGCTGTGCGAAAAGCCACTGGGCTGCAATGCGCATCAGGTTGATGAAATGATTTCCACCTGCCAGCAAAATAACGTCGTGCTGCTTGATGGTGTGATGTGGTATCACACAGCCAGAGCACAACGGCTTGTCGAAATTGCACGCAGCAGCGAACTGGGAGAGATCCGGCAGATCAACAGCGTCTTCACTTTCTCTGGTGATCAGCTCGCTGCGGACAATCTTCGATGGAATCAGGAACTTGGTGGCGGAGCGTTGCTGGATCTTGGCTGGTACTGCGTCGGTGCAACGCTCCTGATCAAACAATGTCTGCCCATCCGAGTCAGCGCTTTTGCAAAATTTCGAGGCGATGTTGATGAGCGAATGAACGGACTGATGCAATTCGAAGACGGCAGCATGGCATCATTCGAGTGTGGATTCGACACCGTTCGACGTCGCTGGATAGAAATCGCCGGCACGAATGCTTCCCTCGTCTGCAGTGATTTCACGAAGCCATGGAATCCGGATCAGCCCACACTTCGCATCGTCGATGGAAACGGCAAAGGTTCTACTCAGGTGATCCCCCACCCACTTCAGGAAGAATGCATGATCGATGCATTTTGCAAACTGGCGGTGGAAGGCACCACAGAACACGCGTGGCTGAAACTGTCGCGAGACACCCAATATGTCTGCGATCTGCTCGCGGACGCTGCCACCTGAATTCACATCGAACCACTATTGGCGCCTCTAAGCTGTCCGTTGAGAAACCGGGACAGGCAGGCAGGACGGCCGGAAACCGTCGAGTTTTCAGGTCTCCTGCTCGAGCCGGTCCCGTTCTTCGACAGGCCGCCAGCTAAAGTGTGAACAAAGCGATGCAAGTAAGAAGTAGTCGAAAAAATAGTGCACACCATCACGTAACATCTCCCTAATCAGCAGGAAAAGCAGGTCAACAGAGAACAGCCGAATTTTGAAAATTGTGTACAGATCAAACTTACCAAGATTCCGATTTCGCGAAGCCATTGCCCTGCAAGGATTTCCGCTTGACGCATTCGCCGGAAGTGATCTATAAATCAACTCAACGGAGTCGGAGGTAGATTTTCCAGATCGCCTCTGCTCCCGATTTCTACACCGGCGGGTGTTTATAACGACACCGATAGACCCACCGCCCAAAACTCAAGGTGTCATTCATCTCCCCCACGGAGGAAATTGGGAATGGCCGCAAAGAGCACCGCAGCTAAGTCAGCAACCAAGGCAAAGCCAGCTGCAAAGGCAACGGCAACAAAGTCACCAAAGGCAAAGGCCGGAGCTGCCAAGTCGACGAAGCCAGCCGCAAAGGCAACCCCTGCCAAAGCAACTGCCGCTAAGTCAACCAAAGCCAAGCCAGCTGCCGCAAAAACTACAAAGGCTAAGCCAGCTGCGAAGGCAACTGCAGCTAAGTCAACCAAAGCCAAGCCAGCTGCCGCTAAGGCAACTAAGGCGAAGCCAGCCGCAAAAGCCACCGCAGCTAAGTCAACCAAGGCGAAGCCAGCTGCCGCAAAGGCAAAGCCCGCGAAGAAATAATCTGTCGGCATTCCCTGCAGACACAACTGAACAACGGTCGAGACGTTCTCACGAACTACTCGGCCGTTTTCATGCGCGGCGGGAGACACAGAAATCTCGCCCTTCTTCCTTGAAATAGGCTCTCATTCACAACGATGGTGCAGCAGCAAGCTGCGTATCAGGATCAGCTGCGGATAGAGCGATTCGTCGGAATTTGTTCAGGCACAGAAACATGCTGGGAACAAAGAAGATGGCCAGCAACGTCGCCCCGCCAACTCCACCGGCAATTGTGACGGCCAAAGGCGGCCAGAACCGACCTCCCCCAATCCACAGCGGAAGGAACCCGGCGATGGTCGTCAGCGAAGTGGCGATCACATGGCGCGTACATCGCATCACAACTGCTCTGATGGCATCGTGATCGCCCGACGCAGCATCCACATCTGCGTTAATCCCTGCAAGCACGACAATGGAATCATTGATGGCCACGCCTATCAATCCCATTGTCCCGATGATTGCCATGAAACCAAACGGCCAGCCCCAAAGCCAGAGCGATCCCAGGCCCAGTCCTATCGACAGAAACGCGACCATGCCAATGATGCTTGCCATGCGAAATGACCCAAACGACAAGACCAGTGTCGCGACCATCGTGACAGCCAGAATCCCCACACTTGCCATCAGATTTCCCACGGCATCATTTCGCTCAGCAGCTTCACCTCCGAATTCAATTTCATATCCCGCAGGAAGTTGCAGATCAGCCGCTGAAAGACGCCGTTGAAATTCCCCCAACACAACGGCCGGCAATACTCCTGCCTGAATGAAACCCTGAACCTCATTGATGCGCCTTCGGTTCAGTCGCGTGACAGAAGTCACTTCACTTCGCAACTGAGGTTCCCCCAGCGAACGTACAGGGATGCCGAGGAAACGGCCTCCCGGACGGCCCGGCGATGCCAGGGCTGAGGTCGATAACACTGATGGCGATAACACGGTCAGGCTTTGCAAATCAGAAACGCTGTCTCGACCCTCATCAGCCACCCGAACTCGAAGGGGCAGCTCTTCTGTTCCTTCCAGAATCAATCCTCCGACAGCTCCTTCCAGCGTTGCGGATATTTGTTCGGAAATGGCATGGTGGTCCAGCCCGGCGACTCGGGCTTCATCTTCATCGATCTGCAGAGTCAAGGCTGCCGTAAGCTCCGAGGCTTCTGTGCGTACGTGGGTCACCTGCGGGACCTGAACAAGAATGGATCGCACTGAAGCCGCAATCGTGGCGAGCTTGTCCAGATCCGGCCCTTTGACTCGTACTTCGATGGGCGCAATAAAAGGCGGGCCCTGTTCGAGCTGGCGAACCAGAACACGGACTCCCGAAAACGTACGATCCAGATCGCGCTGCAGCGACTGCACAATACTCGCCACTCCTTCGCTGGTCTTCAGCTGCACCAGAGCCTGCCCGTATCTCGGCATTCCTCGCGTTGATGGAAGCTGGTTGTAATAAAATGGCGGCGCACTGCGTCCAAGAAACCACGCAACCTGTTCCACCTCTGGCCGCTGCAGAAGTTCCGTGCGAACCCGTTGTGCAATGGCGAGAGTCGCGTTCAAAGAAGACTGCGCCGGCAATTCGATTTCCATGGAGACCTGATTTCGATCGGCAGGCGGAAAGAACTGTTCCGGCAGCAATCCTGCCTGAATGAAACCCAGTACAGGAAAGACCATTCCTCCCAGCACACCAAGCCAGGGACGCTGCAGGACGAATTTCAGGAATCGCTCATAGGCCGATGTAAGCCAGGCACTCCTCCATCCATCAGAATACCAGTGCCGTTGAAGTGGAGTTTCAGGCCTGGCATGTGCGCCCTGCCCGGGTTGAACTGCATACGACCTGCGATCCAGAAAGCCCGTCAACGCCGGCACAATTGTCAGTGACAATAACAGTGAACTAAATATCGCCATGATCACATTAATCGAAATGGAGCTGACAAATTCGCCGGCGGGACCAGGCATCAGCGCGATCGGTGCAAATGCCAGCGCTGTTGTCAGCGTTGACCCGAACAAAGGCACAGCAAGATTCCTGATTGTCTGCTCGATCGCTGTGGTCATGTTCATCCCGTCGCGGCGACGGTGATGCACTTCGTCCACCAGAACAATCGCGTTATCAATCAGCAATCCCAGCGCGATAATCAGTCCTGTGACTGACATTTGATGAATGGGGATGTTCATCCACCGCATCCCGGCCAGTACCATAAATGAACTCAGCGGTAGTGCTGAACCCACGATGATTGCGCTGCGCCAGCCCATCAGCCACCAGACGACCGCGATGACAGAGATGACGCCGACCATCAAATTCCAGAGCAATGTTTCCAGGCGATCCTGCACGTAGATGTTCTGATTGAAGATCTCCACCAGCCGCACGTCTCCGGACAGGTGATCTGCGAACTGCCGAACGACTCGTTCTGATGCTGCGGACCAGACATCCACGCGCTGGCTGGGCCGAATCAAACACGCCAGAACAACCGCGGGGCGCCCTTCGACAATTGCCAGGTTGTCGGGCGGATCCAGAATGGCCCGACGAATACCTGCAATATCCGACAGTCGAACGACCTGGCCCTGATCTCCGACGGCAACTGGGATCTGACTGATCTCTGCAATGCCATCGAGCTCACCAGACACCTCGATCTGCAGATTCTGTGCATCGCTGCGTAACTGACCGGCAGAAACCCGCGCATCACTGTTGGTGATAATCTGTGACAGCCGGGAAGCCGTTAGCCCGAGGGATGCCAGCGTCGAAGGCGCGATCTCGACGGCAATTTCTTCACGGGGGTCGCCGAGCATATCGACATCCTTCGTTCCCGGCACAGCAAGCAACTGATCCCGCAGATCCTCGGCCACCCGACGCAGCAAACCCAGATGCCGGACCTGCCGGACGCGTTCATAAGATCCCGTTTCACTATTCGCTTCGCCTGAATTCTCTGCAGGCAGAACAGTGGACAGGGATGGGCTTCCCTCGGGTGCATCGTCCTGCGAATCCAGCGGTCCATCCCACACGATGGCGATCAGCCGCGTGTAGGCCGTCACTTCCAGTTCTTCAAAACGGGGCCGTGAGGCATGGACTGGAAGTCGTGCTTCCGCGTCCGCCAATCGATCGCGGACGCGCGACCACACCTGCGGAGCTGTAACACCATAGACATCGTCCCGAAGTTCCACAGTGATGGTGGACATTCCCGCGCGGGATTCCGAACGCAGTTCTTTGATTTCCGGAATCTCACGCAACTCATCTTCGATGGGGTCGGTGACCAGAGCCTCCACCTGTTCAGCATCGGCACCTGCCAGATGCGTCAACACGAGTGCTGCGCGAGGAGTGAGCAACGGATCTTCCATTCGGGGAAGCACCGCGAAGCTGGAGAGTCCGGCAACAACCAGCAAACCGATCGCCAGAACTGTCAACCGGGGGTTCTCGTAGAATGTGACAGACAGCCTTCTCATGGCAGATCCATTTCGGCGGCCTGAGCCGACTCGTCCGATGATTCCAGCGTTCGGATCTGGTGGATGCGTTGTCCGTCGGTTAATCGATGGGCACCCTGACGAACAAATCTTTCACCACCGTCGACTGCTCCGCGAACGACCACTGTTTCGCCCTCCGTCAGGACAACTTCCACGGGCCGCAGTCGGACAATTTCGCGGCCCTCCTCCGTGGTTTCTACCACTGCAAGAGACCAAAGCCCTTTTGAACCCGATGAGAGAGCTGACACGGGGACTCGATATCCATCCGTATCCATGGACTCGCTCAACCGCAATTTCACTATCTGTCCGTCAGCAAGAAATGCATTTTCACCGCGCAGGTCAATAATTGCAGACTGAGTTCGTGTGGTCGGATCCACCTGAGGCAGCACCTGTCGGAGGTTTCCGGTGAGATCTCGACCATCGACAGAAAGCACCAGGTATTCACTGGCCCGAACAATCGGAACGACGGCCGTGGGTATTCCGATATGCGCTTCCATCCTGCCGGTTTCCAGCAATTCGATCACGGACTGTTGAGCGGTCAGCATGGTGCCTTCGTCGGCCAGTCGCTGAACGACAATGCCATCAAATGGAGCCAACAGAGTGCTGTCTTTTTCTTCCAGACGCAGTCGTTCCAGCTGCGATTCGAGAATCTGAACGGATGCCTGCTGGCCCGCAATTTGTTCCGCCCGAGTTCCTGCGGTGAGTTCCTCCAGCCTGCGAGCAGCGGAGTCTCGTTTTGCTGCCATCATTTTCCACCCGAATAAGGCATCATCGACATTCTGCCTGGCAGCCGCATCGCGCTTCGATAATTCCTGAGTTCGTGTCAGCGTCAGCTGTCGAAGTTCAGCTTCCGCCTTCAAAGCGTCCAGTTCAGCGGCCGCAGCCTCGATCGTTTCCTTGCGCGGTCCCGCCGTCAGTTCATCGAGCACCGCCTGTTGCTGGGCAAGCCTTGCCTGTGTCTCACGAATCTGAATCTGCAGTTGCCGCTGGTCCAGGTTCGCAATTGGCTCGCCTTTCCTGAGAGATTCTCCTTCGTCGACAAATACCTGTTCCAGTCGCCCCGATCGTTCGAACCCCAAACCGGATCGACGCGCTGCTCTCAGAGTTCCCGTGAACACCAGTTGTCGGGATGCCTGAGTCACATGCCGAAGCGTATCGACTTCGACAGGCATCTCAGTCACTCCGGGAGAACCAGTGATGCCCGGCGAGTCCGGCGCGATGGATTCCCCTGAGACGCTCGATGTTCCCGGCAGCGCTGCTTCCATGCCGTCGAACCGCGACGACCACGCGAACAGCCCGCCTGCAACGGCAACAGCAAGGGCCAGGAGTTTGAGAAACGGCTTCATTATTGACAACCCGCCAGCAATTAATGGGTACGGTCCGGAAGAATTCAGCGTCCGATCACCACTTCTGTTTCAGACGGCGAAACTCCTCGGCAAAGACGTCTTTCAGAATTTGTCGGGCAGTAGATTCATAGTCGTGACTGGAAGAAAGTGGCGTCCAGCCAAAGCCGTCAATCAGACTATGAATGTTACGGCGAATGGCCTGGAAAGGTTCCCGGATACCCAGTTCAGCAATCGCTTCGCTTGTGGCGATAATTGCATAGGCACCTTCTGTCATCGACCAGAGACCGAACACCAGATCTTCCGGGGCCATTCCGTCGGGCAACGTCACATGGCCATTCGCAATGCCATCCCGAACGACACCAGCAACGATGCCTACGCATTGCATCTGGCAGCCTTTGACCAATGACCTGCGGTCCGGGCTGGTCTTCTCCCAGATCGAATCGGACTTAACGATATGTTCCACCCGAAAGTGATCTGGGTAAAGACGTACGAACATCTCCGCCGCGACACCAATCGCGGCCAGTCGCTCGCGCGTCGCTGCCCTCCAGGCAGCCGCTCGCTGAAACATCGCGCGACGGATATCCATGGTCTCCACCAGCAACGCAAGAATGATGTCTTCTTTGCATTTGAAGTGGTTGTAAATGGTACCGCGAGAGACACCCAGTTCGGTGGCCAGCGAATCCAGGCTTAACCCGTGATATCCGCCGGAAAGAACCAGCTTTCGGCTCAACTGCAGAATACGCTGCTCGCGGTCGCGTATTTCCTGTTGTTTCGGTGACAATGTTTCCATGAAAACACCTTATTGACAACCTGTCAGTTTTCAAACTGTTTTCTGACATTTTGTCAGGAAAGACATTCAGATTGTTCATCCGTGGTTGAACTGTGCGTTGAAAAACCCGGACAGACACGCAGGACGACTGGAAATCGTCGTGTTTTAAGGTTTCCCGCACGAGCCAGTCCCGTTGTTCAACAGGCTGTTAAGTTAAGTGAACACCCGCAGCATCCGCCCGGGAATTCCCAACCCCGGCACGATCCGGTTCCCTGCGAAGACGCCTGTTGCCCGGCGTATCCCGAGTTAGTTACCATCGCCCAACTAATGAATGGCTCCGTGATTCTGCCCATCAATCACCAGTTCTTATGGCGCGACCACAGACAATCAGCAACGAGCAAATCATCGAAACTGCCCGAGAGTGTTATCTCGAACACGGCGCAGCGGTTTCGACGGATGTGATTGCCGAAAGGCTGGGTGTTTCGGCCCAGGCTTTGTTGAAACGATTCGGGACGAAGACCGATCTCCTGATTGCCGCCATGCGTCCGCCAGCTCGAGCTCCATGGGTTCCCGTGGCGGAAGCGGGTCCTGACGATCGTCCGGTGGACAAACAGCTCGCCGGTCTTCTGGAGCAGATCGCCGTGTATTTCGATGATCTCGCTCGACGAATGGCGGTGCTTCGCTGGAGTCAGATTGATCTGGCTCAGGTGATTTCCGGATACAGCGAACCGCCTCCTTTAGTCAGCATTCGGACGCTGGCGGGATGGCTGGAACGCTGCTCTGCCAGAGGTCTTCTTCAGACGATGGACTACCAGGCCACATCGATGATGCTTTTAAGTGCACTTCATGGGCCTACGATGCTGACAGACATTCTTGGTCAGCATCCCACCGGACATTCGCGTCGGCAGTATGTGCGACTGCTCGTCAGG
The DNA here is from genome assembly GCA_020426345.1 of Planctomycetaceae bacterium. GTDB lineage: Bacteria > Planctomycetota > Planctomycetia > Planctomycetales > Planctomycetaceae > F1-80-MAGs062. The sequence continues at coordinate 12,893 of JAGQQE010000065.1, read as the reverse complement.
AATTTTCTTCAGGGGCTAGCCGTCACCTCTCCGTCCGTTTCCAGTCACCCGATTTCCCGTTCGGAAAAACACAGAGTTTCAGGCAGGTAGAAATGTCACGAATTTCGATCGTGGTCAACGTCATCGGCGCAGTCTTGATACTGGGGCTCGGGATTGCCGGCTTCAAGGTATTCGGGAAGCCGCCTGTCGTGCCATCTGACAATTCAAAGCAGGATGGCGCAAATACACCGGTGGATGTGATGACGCAGGAGGCGAGACTCTGGGACGCCCCATTTGACATCACCACAGACGGCGAAGCCGCCACATACCGTGTACTGACGGTCGGTGCAGAAGTGACGGGGCGCATTCTGGCGAAACCAGAAACCACTCGCAGTGGTACATTTGTGCCTGAAGGAACGCTCTTATTCGAGATCGACCCGCTGAACTACGAACTGGAAATTAATCGCCTTACCGCCCGTCTGCTGCAGGCGCAGGAGGAATTGAATGCTATCGATGTTGATATCGCCAATACACGAAGCCTGAAGCAACTTACAGAAGAAGACGTGCGTGTGCAGTCGGGTCAGTTGAAACGACTTCGATCCTTGTTCGACCGGGGTGCAACAACAGAAAACGAAGTGGATGTCGCCATCAGAAACGAACTGGTGGCACGCAATGCGATGCAGACACAGGTCAACCAGTTAACAACACTCGAGCAGCAAAAGAAGACTCGCGCGGCAGCTGTCGAACTCGTCACAGCCGAACTGGCTCGTGCAAAGACAGATCTGAAACGATGCAGGGTACTGGCCCCGATTTCCGGGCGCATTGTGGACGACGTGGTGGAAGAAGGTGACTATGTCAAACCGGGTGACCTTCTGGTACACATCAGCGATTCCGAACGAATGGAAGTGAAATGCAGCCTTCAGGCAGAAGAGGTTGCCTGGATCTGGCAGCAGAACACAATCACCGATCCGACCACGTCCGGACCGGATCCCTTCGCGGCCCCACAGGTTCCCTGCGAAGTGATCTTTGAGTTTCAGGGCGCAGAAACCATCTGGGACGGTGTCCTGTCCCGCTACGAAGGTACGGGGATGGATCGACAGACGCGCATGTTCCCCTGTCGAATTCTTGTGGACGAACCAACAAAGACTCGTGTTGAAGACAGTCTCGGCGGAGCCGCCGTTTCACCCCCAACACTCTTAAGCGGCATGTACGTGACCGTTCGAATTCCTGTTTCATCCCCGACACCCTTGCTCCAGATTCCTGCGGAAGCGATCCGTCCGGGAGAACTATTGTGGGTCGTTCGGGATAACAAGCTGCACATCACGCCCATTCGCCTGGTCAATGTGGCGGATGACGTCGCATTGATTCTGCAACAGGGCGAAGCTGTGAATCCGGGCGACCGTATCATCGTATCTCCGCTTCCTTCCGTGAAAGACGGAATGCCGGTTCAGGAGGTGGTTCGATGATCAACAGTCTTGTTCGCTGGGCGATTCGACAGACTCCGGCAATGAACACAATCATGCTGGCTGTGCTGGCCGTTGGTCTGCTGGCCGCCGTGTCGCTTCGCAGGGAAGTCTTTCCTCAGTTTGAAATCGAACGTATTCTGGTTTCGGTACCCTATCCGGGAGCCAGTCCTGACGAAGTTGAAAGCGGCATCTGTCAAAAGATCGAAGAAGCCATCCGTTCGGTTGATGGAATCAAGAAGGTGACTTCTGTTGCCGCAGAAGGAGCTGGCAATGTCGTCATCGAAGTACGAACGGACGTCCCAAGCGTTCAGCGAGTACTGAGCGAAGTCCAGTCGCAGATCGATCGCATCCCGAGCTTTCCGGATCTGGCCGAAGAACCCGACGTACAGCAGGTGACCCTGCGCAACAAGGCCATTACGGTCGGGCTCATTCAGAATGAATCCGAAGCGGTCGATGCGGAACTTCAACTGCGGGAAGTTGCCGAACAGGTGCGCGACGACTTACTGCTGATCCAACAGATTTCGCAGGCGGACATCGTTGGAGAGAGGAAGTATCAGATTGATGTGGAGATTCCGGAAAAGACACTGCGGGAATATGGCCTGACCCTGACAGACGTCGCCCGTCGCCTCCGAATTCGCAATCTGGAACTGCCTGGAGGAACTCTTCGGGATCGCGGTGAAACCTATCTGTTGCGCGGTAAGGATAAACGCGTTCTCGGCGAACAGATCAAATCGATTCCGCTGATTACCCGCCCCGATGGAGTTGTCTTAACCGTGGCCGACCTTGGTGTGGTGAAGGACGAGTTTATCGACACCACATCCATCAGCCGCATCGATGGCAAACCTGGTCTGGCCATCGATGTGAGCGCATCCGCTCAGGAAGACCTTTTGTCCATGGCGGACGCCGTCAAGGACTATGTTCGTAACAAGAAACTGCCGGACGGATACAGTCTGACGACGTGGGGCGACAGCTCTGTAGAAGTTCGAGATCGGCTGGATCTGCTGCGTCGCAATGGGTTACAGGGGCTGATTCTTGTCTTTGTCATTCTGGCGTTGTTTCTGGAATTTCGCCTGGCCTTCTGGGTCGCACTGGGTATCCCCATTTCACTGCTCGGCGCCTGCGCGGTCCTGTGGCAGTTTGACCAGACGCTTAACATGTTGTCCCTGTTCTCCTTTCTCATCGCGCTTGGCATCGTGGTGGATGATGCCATTGTGATTGGCGAGAATATCTATTCGCATCGACAGATGGGCAAGTCAGCCATGCAGGCGGCCATCGATGGCACTATTGAAGTTGTGCCATCCGTGACAACATCAATTGTGACGACCGTGTTCGCATTTATGCCGATGTTTTTTGTGACCGGCATCATGGGCAAGTTTTTTGCGGTGATGCCGCTGGCAGTGATTGCCATCCTGGTAATATCGCTTCTGGAAGCAACGTTCATTCTGCCCTGTCACCTGGCACATTCTCCCGGCAAACCATTTTTTCTGACAGCCGGGCTGAATCAGTTCACGAACGTAGTCCTGGACAGCTTTATTCGGCTGATCTACACGCCGCTGGTTCGTTTCAGTGTCAACAACCCTGGTATCACCATCAGCAGTGCGATATCTCTTTTGATGCTGAGTGCAACACTGGTGATCAACGGCACCGTGCCGAGCATCTTCTTCCCGAAGCTGGATGCTCCTGAAGTGATCGGCAAAGTGGTATTTCCTGATGGAACGCCCAGCCGTTTCGCTGATGAAGCAACGCGCCGGATTGAGCAGGCGATGCTGGACCTCAACGCAAAGCACGCGGCAGATGGACAGCCGATTGCAAAAGCGATGCATCGAATGGTCGGTTACCTGAAAGAACAGGTTGGCCCCGGAGCTGGTCAGGTAACTGAGGGAAGCCATGTCGGCTCGGTGCATGTCCAGCTGGTCGACGGAGCAGAACGCCAGCAGACCAGCGAAGAGATTGTCAACGAATGGCGGAAAATGGTCGGGCCGATCGCTGGTGTGGAGACCCTCACGTTTGGTTCGCAGGCTCGTGGGCCGGGCGGTAAACCCATCGAATTCAAACTAATGGCACCGGCAACACATATGGAAGAACTGGAAGCTGCCGTGGAAGAAGCCAAATTGAAGCTTCGAACCTATCCGGGAGTTTTCGATGTTGAGGACGATTCGCGTCCGGGGAAATGGGAGTTGCAGCTGCGAGAAAAACCCGGTGCAGTGGCCATGGGCGTCCCGCTGGAAAGCATCGCCCGTACCGTCCGGGCATCCTACTACGGCGAAGAGGTCATGCGGTTACAACGGGGGCGGCATGAAGTGAAACTCATGGTGCGCTACCCCGAAGAAGATCGCAAATCGCTGGCAAAGTTCTCGGACATTCGCGTGGATGACGGAAGCGGAATCCAGCGGCCAATCACCGAACTTGCTGATGTCGAGGTGACTCGAGGCTATTCGGAGATCAATCGAATCGATCAGCGGCGATCAATCACAATCTCGTGCGATATCGACGAGAAGAAAGCGAACGCAAAACTCATCATCAATGACCTGCAAAACGGAGCTGGTGGTGAATCCGAGGCAGCAAACAAGGACCGTGCCGGAGAGATTGACGGCGATCCGTTGGCAAATGATGCTGAAGCCGGATCCACCGCATTCATGCCCGCGTTGCTGAAAAAATACCCTCACATACGCGTTCGCTGGGAGGGCCAGCAGGAACAGGATACGGAATCCGTCCAGAGTCTGGGGCTGGGGTTTGTGATCGCTCTGATCGCAATGTTTGTTTTATTGACGGTGGAATTCACTTCATACATTCAGCCCCTGGTCGTGATGGCGGTTATCCCGTTCGGCATCGTCGGTGCGATTGTTGGTCACGCTGTCATGGGGCTGCCTCTTACTCTGTTCAGCGTGCTCGGACTCGTCGCGCTGAGTGGGGTCGTGGTGAATGATTCCATCGTTCTGGTCGACTTCATCAACTCGCTGGTACGTTCCGGCGTTCCTGTTCACACAGCCGTCGTCGAAGCGGGCCAAAGACGGTTTCGTCCAGTGCTGCTGACGTCACTGACAACAGTTGCCGGATTAGCACCCATTCTTTCGGAGACGTCGTTTCAGGCCCAATTGGTCATTCCCATGGCGACCAGTCTCTGCTTCGGACTAATGACATCAACGATTCTTGTGCTGGTGCTTGTGCCGGTCTTTTACTCCGTCTACTCACGCGTTGTCGGAATGCGAACTCATGCTGTTGAAGCCGCTTAGCTGTCCGCTGAAAAATCAGGACAGGCTCGCAGCAGGACTGGAGGCCATCGTGTTTTCAGGTCTCCTGCTCGAGCCAGTCCCGTACTTCAACAGGCTGTTAGCATGATACTCAGGCTTTAATGCCACGGCCGAATTGGATGCAGGAATGTCGATGACCTTCGTGCCACAGCTCTGACAACAACGACCACCAGGCGGAGTCAGCCGGTTTAGCAGGAAGGGGCGGTCATCCACCGGGCAGTCATCCACCGAGCAGTGATTCACAGGCAAAGATTCACCAGGCGAATAGACTCGGGTGAACGTCTGACGTTCTTCGGGACTGCCGGACACACATGCACCGAAAGGATCTCCTCAGGTGCGGCAAATGCTGGGCCAGCGACCCCGGGAATTCCTGATCACTGTTCAGATGATAATTCAGCAGAAGCCATCAGACTTGTCTTACAAAGACAACGGCTTAATGACCGGCGTTCTTTAACTGGCGGTATTTTTCGCTGTATTTCTGGTACAGCTGTTTGTGTCGATCATTGAGATCCACTTTTCGCCCCTGTACCCAGGCCATGCTAACCTGTGTTTCGGTTTCCAGCGGATCGCCATCGCTGACGAACAGCGTTGCATCTTTGCCTTTCTCCAGGGATCCGACACGGTCCGCAACTTCAAGGATTTCAGCCGGCCAGATGGTGACTGAGCGGACGGCATCTTCGTAAGACAAACCGTACGCCGACGCAGTGGCGGCGTGATAAGCCAGGTTCCGTGTGTTCCAGGTTTCGGAACGTCCTGAACCAGAAATGCAGAATCGAACTCCGGCTTTCTGCAGTCTTGCGGGAAGAGTGTAAGCATCGTCATAGTCTTCGTGCCGACGCATGGGATTGCGATGAACGGCATCAATAATCACGGGCACATCGTGCTGTTTGAGTAGTTCCGCACACTGCTCTGCATCCGCCCCGCCAAAGATGATGAGTCGAACGTTTTCTGCGACCGCAAACGCCACGGCCGACTGAATCTCCAGTGCTCGATTTGCAGAGACCAGCATTGGGATACTTCGGTCCAGAACAGGCTCCATCGCTTCCAGCCGAATGTCGTAGGCCTGACTATCGGATCCAGCCAGCCTGGCTTTTTTCCACGCGCGGGCATCCTCAAACAGATCTTTGAGCTCTTTCAGCGGCGATTCGTCGGAGTTGCTTCGTGATGATCTTGACGACCCCATACGAGGCCAGTTCACCACCATCGCCGCGTTTGCTTTCAGGGTAAGATCTTCATACGTCCAGCCATCCAGCTGCAGCACCGACGCTTTCCCACTGACCAGGCCGCTCGAAGGCGCGCTCAGTGCAATGAGGACGCCATTGGACCGAGTCACAGGTATCAGCTCGCTGTCGGGATTGACGGCAACGTTGGCGGTGACGTTGGGATTGATCCGACCAGCCTCGGCGTAGTCGTGCGTGGCTCGCACTGCCCCGAATTCCGTCAGGCCAAGTTGCGAATGCGATTCAATCAGGCTGGGATAGACATGCCGGCCCTTCAAATCAATGACTTCCGCATCAGCCGGAACATCCGGCGTTGTGCCAATCTCCGTGATCCGCCCGTTTTCAAAAACGATGCCTCCTTCGATGGGGGTCCCGACAATTGTATGGATAACACCATTGATCAGAGCGATCGGTTTCTTCTGCGGCGCACCGGGAATGACATCCGAAGCCAATACAGGCATGGTGCTTGCGACAAGTGCAAACAATGTCGCCAGAGATTGCAGATTCCGTTGGAAGGCGTTCATATGAGCCACCATTTCAATAACTGGCTGTCGCTGGTAGATGGACGGACCGGGGTTCAGTTGCAGATTCGAAATACGAAAACACAGGTTTGTCGACGGTCGAAGTGCGAATTGCGACCGCAGGCGTGGCGAATCACTCGCCGGCCTGTTCATCAAGCAGGCGCACTCGTTTCGAATAGTCAATGTGTTGGCAGAATTCGTCGAAACGCGGCCAGAGATCGGATGGATCGCTTCCTTTCTCCTCCCCGGATCGCATTTTGTTTCCGGATTTCAGGATCTTCTGAATCAGAGTCGTTCGCATTTCGTGTGCGGCGTCGCGAAGCTGTTCGTCTTCTCGCCGGTGGAAGAATGGTCGGCCATCAATCCATGTCTGTTCACATCGGGAAAAGTTGGACAGCGGATCGCCATTCCAGACGACAAAGTCTGCATGCTTACCTGGTTCAAGTGATCCCACATACTGATCGATGCGAAGCTGCCTTGCTGGATTCAGAGTCACAAACTTGAGAGCTTCTTCACGTGAAACGCCACCATACTTGACTGCTTTCGCGGCTTCCTGATTCAGGTGCCTTGCCAGTTCGCCATCGTCAGAATTGAACGAAACCACGACGCCTGCACTGTGCATCAATGCGCCGGCGTAGGGAATAGCATCCTGCACTTCCATTTTGTAAGCCCACCAGTCTGAGAATGCCGATGCCATCGCACCGTGGCGTGCCATTGCGTCGGCCACTTTATAGCCTTCCAGGATGTGCTGGAATGTGCCAATGGTGATCTTGTATTCATCCAGAATGCGAATCAATGCAAGGATTTCATCCTGCCGGTAACTGTGGCAGTGAATCCACCTTTTGCCTTCGATGATCTCTCGCAACGCATCCAGTTCCAGATTGCGCCGGGGTGGAAGACCTCGACGTTCTTTCTGCCAGGCGTCCATTCTTGCCGCATAATCCCGCGTTGCCCGAAAAGCGTCCCGATAGATTTGCTCCACACCCATTCGCGTTTGTGGATAGCGTCCGGTTGGTTCAGACCAGTTGCTTTGCTTGACGTTTTCACCCAGAGCAAACTTCACACCTTTGGGGGCTTCGGCGAATTTCATTTGTTCGCCATTCATGCCCCAGCGAAGCTTGATCACCTGATTCTGACCACCGATCGGATTCGCAGAACCATGAAGGATGTTGGCCGCAGTCACACCACCTGCCAGTTGCCGGTAAATGGTGATATCGTCGCTGTCGATGAAGTCTCCGATGCGAACTTCACAGGTGATTGCCTGAGCACTTTCATTGACGCCACCATCGGTCGCAGCATGGGAATGGCAATCGATCATGCCGGGCGAAATATGCATCCCGCGAACATCGTAGATCTCCGCGTTTTCGGGGATCTCCAGGCTCTGGCCAACCGCAACGATTTTGCCGCCGGACACCAGCAACGTACCATCTTCGATCATACCGGCCGGACCGCATGTCCAGATCGTCGCATGGACAAATGCAGCAAGCTTCGGCTGATCGGGGATCCCAGGCCGCCCGAATGCACCGAGAGGAAAGTTGACAGCGAACGCTGCAGACTCGTCCGACTTCTTCTGCTCGTCTGACTTGCTGTCTCCGGACTCTTTTTCCGAAGAACCGTTCTCCCCGTCCTTTTCCGCGCCGGCTGATTCGCTCTTCGGTTCAACCAGACGGGCTGTCGCTGTTACTTGACTTCCATTCGGCCAGGCCAGACTTCCCAGTGCCGCCGGTTGTTTCTTTCCTTCTCCGTTTCCGGTCACAACCAGTGTGAGACGCGTGACACCTTCGATCTGCCAGTCTTTTGCGTCAAACGTTCCGGTCAAAATCGAATCGGTGAACGAAACATTGGCAAGCGTCAGTACATCAGACGCAGACTTGTCCTTTCCGGATTTGTCTGAACTCTTCTCCGAAGTCTTGCCATCAGCATCACTGTCTTCCGGCTCCTTCGATTCTTGTGCCGCAACATTCTTGTCTGCTTCAGATGGTTGCTTGTCAGCTTCAGATGGCTGGCTGGTTTTGCTCTCTTCAACAATCTCTTTACGAGAGACCTTCGCCTTGACCCGGTTGCCATCCTGTTTCAGCTGGATGAAAACTTTTTCAGGCATCTGATCGCTTCGACCCAGAGCAATTTCGTACTGGCCATCGATCTTCGTTTCCGGTTCCGTAGCGAAAGGAAATCGTTCACCCGCCACCCAGGTTTCGACGACTTTCGTTTTCTCGTCAAAGATGTCGCCGTCGGTAACTGTCAAGCTGGCCAGACGCCCCTTCTGAACCGTTCCCAGCTGATCGCTGACTCCAAACATCTCAGCAGGTGTCGTTGTCAGAGCACGCAGCGCCGAGACGGGAGAAAGGCCGCGTTTGACAGCCTGACGAATGGACTTCAGAAAATCATTCGAGCTGCTGAGCTGATCAGTGGAGAAGGCGAATGTGATTCCAGCCTGATCGACCCTTGCCGGATTTTCCGGCGCGAGATCCCAGTGCATGAGTGATTCCAGCGATACATCCTGCGCGGCTTCCACGCTTTCCACATTTGGCGCCGAAGGGAAAGCTACGGGCAGAATCACTGGCCGGCCCGTCGCCCGTACATCATCCAGTCGTCGGTACTCTCGACCACTACCCCGAACGACGAGTTTCAAACCGAATTCGGCCGCAAACAGGTCTGCCCGCTGAAAGAACAGCTCGTCCGTTGTTTCAATAATCACCGGCATCGTGCCATTGATTGCAGGTTCAAGTGCCGCCAGGGCATCATTCACTTCGGGACGCGGCAGGGCCGGATCGGCATTCGCGGCAATCCACGCATCGCGATACCACTGTGCATCGTACATCGCCTGGCGAGCCAGCGCGACGGCTCCCATCGGGCTGTTGGGGTACCCGTTTCGACTGCGCCGGGAAATCGTCAGCTGCAGATGCTGGGCAACATTCGTCGCGATCAGCCGACGATTGACGTCGCCGGAATTCAGCGAAACAATCGCGCTTCGACCTCGAATGATCCCGTCGGACGGAGCAACCAGTCTGGCCACAACGCCCTGCTTGCGAAGCGATGCCGCTGCAGTGACCTCTTCGACCTGACCAGCCACAGATAACTGCGGAACAATGTTATTGTTCCAGTACCTTGCTGTCTTCATCAGCGCATCTGCTGAGACAGATTGTTCTGAATAGGCATCAATAAAGCCGGGATAAATCGTCCTGCCTGCTCCGTCAATCACTCGGGCATCGGACGGGATTGGCCCACCGCTAACGACGGACTCGATCTTGCCATCGCGAATCACAACCGTCGCGTGATCGATGACCACTTCCGGATTCACCACCACACGAGCCTGCGTGATCGCCCAGACGGCAGGAATATTGCTGTGTAGTCCCTCGACTTGTTCGGAACTGCGGTCCGCTCTGGACGTTGTGCAGAACCCGGCGATCAACACAGAAAGCAGGGCTGGTCGCAGCAGCGAAAAACGGTTGAATCTGATCTGCGAAGTACGAGCGACAGCGGGGCGGTACATCAAAGCTCTCCGAGAGAAAGCTGGTTCGCGGGCGGTTGAGCCGATCAAGCTACCCGCTTTTGCCTGCTTTTCCAGAGTTGACGCCTATTCAAAACCGCTTTTTCGGTAATTACGATAAATGTGGCGGATGGGCAAGACAGAGGAAATAACAGAGTTAAAGCGCAACGGACTCATCGGGCGAGTGTTGAACAGAGGTCCACGACAAATCAAATCGCGCAAGGTATTTCCGCAGCCGGTCCGCATCGTTGGTACTGGTTCGCGACAGTCGGGAGACATTAAAAAGAGCCCTTCCTGCCTCAGACAGCGAGGAACACCTGCGGCACGTTTCGATCACCATCACCAACTGAGCCTGGTCGAATCGGTCGATTGATTCAATCTGTTCCCTGCTGAGAACAGATGAAAGAAGATTGTCCGTCGGTGGCGAAGCTGTCCCGGACGCCTGCCAATGCGCCTGCAACCGAAGGATCTCAGATTCGACTTCTTCTGTTCCGATGCGACCGCCGCTGGCAAACGTGGCCATTCTGGTAACCGCCGCACCAAGATCCCGAAAATTCCCCGTCCATTCAGCCGACGGGCTGGTTGCAAATCGCAGCAGCCTTCCCCTCGCTTCGCGAGTCATACTGACCTTGCGACCGCGGGAAGAACTGATCTGGTCCAGTTCAAAATCCAGGTTGGGTTCGATGTCTTCCGGACGGCTGGCCAGTCCGGGCAACTGGAATGTCCATAGATTGATCCGAGCGAACAAATCTTCACGAAACGCTCCTGCCTGCACCAGTCGAGGCAGATTTCGGTTTGTGCCGGCAATTAACTGGAAGTTGCTTTCGACTTCGCAGTCTGAACCAACGGGAAGGAACCGACGCTCTTCAACAGCCCGCAGCAGCATGGCCTGCTCATCTAGACCAAGCTCACCGATCTCATCCAGAAACAGCAGCCCTTTGTCGGCATTCTTCAGCAACCCCTTTCGACTCATTGATGCGCCAGTAAACGCACCCTTGATGTGGCCAAAAAGAGTCGACATGGCCTGGTCCCCTCTCAACGTAGCACAGTTGATTTCGACAAACGAACCGCTGATCTGCTCACGTCGTCTCTTGAGCTCATAGATTCGGCGAGCCAGTTGAGTTTTTCCCGCACCCGTTGGACCGGCCAGCAAAATTGGCGCAGTACTGGCGATCGCAACGCGTTCCAGCTGTTCGATCAATTGGTTGAAAGCCGTATTTCGTGTCGCGATGCCTGACTTAAGAAAATCTGAACCCTCACGCCGTTCGTCCGCGAATCGGGTCGCGAGCTTATCGTAACGCGAAAGATCCAGATCGATCACCCGGTACGTTCCGGGGCTGTAATCGGCATCGCGTTTCGCAGGCGATCCCTGAAGCAGCCTCCCGGGCAGATGTCGCGTTTCCGTTAGAAGGAACAAACAAATCTGCTGGACGTGCGAACCCGTTGTGATGTTGATCAGATAATCGTTCTCGTCGGTGTGGAACTCATAAGCCCTCGCAAAATCATGCAGCCTCCCAAACACCTCCTCGAAGTCCCAGGGATCTTTGAAATCAATGGGTCGCAGGAACACCTTTGTCTGAGGGGAGACAATCGCGATGTCTTCCCGAACCTGCTCCGCCAGAGATCGCTGTGTTGCAGGGTGAAGCAGTTCCAGCCGATGAACGGGCAGGTCTGGCTGCTGACAGATGGCGATGGTGGGCCTCCATCGCTTCCAGCGTTTTGCCTGCCCGCCCCTGTCCAGCTGAGTCCCCAGAATTCCGATCACCACATTCTGTTTCATGTGTCCAGTCCCGGCAAAGTGAACCTGAACCAATACGATACTGCAGGATAACTCACTATATCATGAGATCAAATTGCACGGACTGCCCCTCGTCCCGGACAGACAGCAAGTAATCCGCAACACCATTCAAGAAAACAACTTAGGGCTCTTTTCTGGATCAAAGGCGAGCGATTGGCACACGGTATGCCTTAAACAGCTTTTATTCAAACCACTGTTGTCTGTCGGAGCGGTTATGGGTTCCGGCTCAGAAGGAAATGAGTGATCAAAATGGTTCACGAAATCATCAGCACAGGTGAAGCCACTGCAATTCTGCCCACCGAGAGGTCTTCAACCAAGCCGATCACGGTGATCGGAACGGAAGCGATTCGTTCGACGTTTGATGACGGTTGCCTGCGTCAGGCCGTCAATTCACGCATGGCTCCGGGAGTCACAGACCTGGTGCTGAACCCCGATGCACATTGCGGTTACGGAGCGCCTGTGGGATGTGTGATGGTATCGCCAACACACATTTATCCGGGGCCCGTTGGCGTGGACATCAAATGTTCAATGAGCCTGCTTCAGTTGGATTTACCGGCGGATCAGATCGTTGATCGACCGACACGCCGAGCCATTATCAACGCGATCTGCGAACGAACACCGACGGGCGCGGGACGAGGACAGCGCCATGCCAGGAAATCCCGACCCGTCGGTTCAATGCTTGGCCAGCAGGTCATGATCGAGGGCGCGTCGGAAGACGTCTGCCATCAACTGGGAATCCCTCCGGAGTGGGCACAACGCTGCGAAGATGCCTGGCACAAGGGGCACGACAACACGCGCGATGCGTTAGCCGTTCGATTGGAACAGCATCTGAAGGATGGCTACTTTCGCAACAAGTTTGAAGGAAAGATGGCGCAACTTGGATCGTACGGAGGAGGAAATCACTTCGGTGAATGTGAGGTTGTCCATGTTGAAGACAATGATCGCGCGAAGGATACGGCTGAGGTGTTTGGCCTGAGGGATCAGCGTGTGGCTTTCCTGTCGCACTGCGGGTCTCGTGGCATCGGACACAACCTCGCATCCGGCCAGTTCAAGTCTCTGCAAAGAATGTTCGAACGTTGGGACATTCCACTGCCGGGGAATGATCGCGAGTTGGTTTATGCGCCTCTTGGAACCGCTGAAGCCAATGCCTATCTGGACGATATGGCTC
>JAGQQE010000658.1 GCA_020426345.1 Planctomycetaceae bacterium | reverse complement strand
AGAAGAACCACGCAAAAGGCACCCGAAGCGTTCGCAGGGGACGTTTTCACGGACATTCGCTGTACGGCGATCCCGCGCTGACACATTGGGTTCCGTTGCAACGTCCAGCCAGCGAACCATCACAGACCTATCTGTCTGGAACGCGAAGGGCCAGGAGTCCTTCACGTCAGGATTTCGTGGATGGGATGCCCGTAGTCAATCTCAAGCCGCTTTCTCCCGGGTATTTCCAGTTGACGATTATCCAGCCCCAGGAGATGCAGAACAGTGGCGTGCAGGTCAGTGACGTAGTGCGCATTCCCCAGGGCATGATAGCCCAGCTCGTCAGTTTCTCCGTGCACAAAGCCTTTTCGAATGCCCGCTCCAGCCAGCCAGATCGTAAATCCATTCGGATGATGATCGCGTCCATCTTTTCCGCCACCTCGTAATTCCAATCCTGGTGTTCGGCCGAATTCGGTACAAAATACGACAGTGACATCCTCCAGAAGTCCCCGCTGTTTCAGATCGGCGATCAGTCCAGCCACCGGAAGATCAACCGTGGCACATAACCGGGTGTGATTGTCCTTCAGCTTCTGATGAGAATCCCAGGTACCGTAATCAGATGGGTACACCTGCACGAAGCGTACACCACGCTCGACCAGTCGTCTGGCTGCCAGCAATCTTTCTCCTGCCACTTTCGTCGCGTCGTTATCGAGGCCATACATCGCGCGCGTTCCGGCCGTTTCTCCGGTAAAACGGATCGCCTCAGGAACAGCGGCCTGCATACGGAAGGCCAGTTCGTAAGCGCGAATTCTGGCGCGCAGTTCCTGGTCCTCGGGATATTCGACGGCTGTCAGTTCATTCAGGCGGTTGATCAACGCATATTCGCGCTGTTGTTCATCCAGAGTCTGATCCGCAACGCGCTGTCCAAATGGCAATGGGTTCTGGGGATCGAGGGTCACCGGCACTCCGGAATATGCAGGTCCCAGATAACAGGCGTCGATTGACTGACGCGTATCCGAGCGAGTCGGGCCTCCCAGCACCACGAACTGAGGCAGGTTTTCATTCAGGCTGCCAAGACCATAGCTGGCCCAGGCTCCTATGCTGGGCTGAGGTTCATCCAGCCGGTGACGTCCGGTGTGAATCTGATTCTCAGCCGCGTGGTCGTTGTCTGTCGTCCACATGTTTCGCACAAAACATAAATCGTCGATCTGTTTAGCCAGGTGAGGCCACCAGTCCGTCATCTCGATCCCGCTTTGACCATGCTTTCGCCAGCCCACCTGCATTGGAAAAATGGTCGGATAGACGTCCCGAACGTTGATTTCTTCGGCTGCAACAGAACGAAATCGCTTCTTCTGCAAGGGTGAATTGACCGGATTATCAAACGGCGTGGCATCGAAGGTCTTCCCCGCAAATTGATTCAGCGCCGGCTTGGGATCGAAAGTTTCCAGATGGCTGTACCCTCCTGAGAGGAAAATCCAGATGACGGACTTCGTCTTCGGCGTCGACATCGTCGGCGGCTTCATCGCCCCCGGGGAAACAGCCTGTTCGTCTGCTTTCAGACGCCCGTCGCGAGCCAACATGGCCCCCAGCGCCATTCCGGTGAAGCCCATGCCAAAGTCAGCCAGGAACACTCGACGCCCCGAATGACTCTGCGAACACACAGGGCAATGACGGTACGAAATCGGCATAAGATTACCTGCAATCAGAATGGCCAGGCGGATTCATCGAATGGTGATAAAGTCGTTGTGATTCAACAAGGCTCTCACAATACTCGACATCGCCCGATGCCGGGCTGCTGTGACATCCTGCGTTGTGACATCCTGCGTCGTGACTGAAGCAGCCATCACCTGCTGCTCATAAACCTGTTCGCAGAGTTGTAATTCTGCGGGCGAAGCTGGACGCGATAAGATCTGCAGAAAC
>JAGQQE010000657.1 GCA_020426345.1 Planctomycetaceae bacterium | reverse complement strand
GGCTCAGTTGCTTAAGGCCACGAACCGTCTGGCGGAGGCCGAGCCGCTGATGCGCCGCGCGCTGGCCATCGACGAGCAGTCCTACGGAGACCAGCATCCGGATGTCGCCATCGACCTCAACAACCTGGCTCTGTTGCTTCAGGACACAAACCGTCTGGCGGAGGCCGAGCCGCTGATGCGCCGCGCGCTGGCCATCGGCGAGCAGTCCCTCGGACCCGATCATCCGAATGTCGCCATTCGCCTCAACAACCTGGCTACGTTGCTTCAGGCCACGAACCGTCTGGCGGAGGCCGAGCCGCTGATGCGACGGGCACTCGCGATCTTTGAAACTTCTCTCGGGGCAGACCATCCCAACACGCAAGTCGTGGCGGGCAACCTGCAACGGCTGCTGGAAGAACAGGAGGCATAGAACCTCAGGCTCCTGCCGGTTCCTGCCTGACGATGTACGGGGCGCAACGCAGGTGCCGACGGTGGATAACGGATATCGTGCGGGCAGAGAACACGACCAATGCACGGTCCCGAACGCAGGTTCCCGGTGCCTCGGCCTTCAGCGAATTGACCATTGGGCTCAGCAGGACCGCAGACATACTGCGGACTCCGGACGCACCAGGGAGGGAATTATGGATCACAACGGCTCAATTCGAATTCAGACCCAGGCCGCCACGGCACTGGCCGAATGGAAAGCGTTTTTGCCGATCAGGTAGCCCGTCTTCAATCCGTCGGCGATATCGCGATCATCATTACCACGGAAACGCGACGCCGAACTGTCCGCCTCTAAACCTCCCAAGTGCCGCCAACAGTTTCTCTGAGCAGCCGATCGATCTTCCGAGACTGGAGCGGCAACACGCAAATGAGTCGCCACGTCGGATCGACCGGCACCGCAACAAGTCCGGGTCGACACCACAGACAGCCTGATTGGGCGAAATGGCGATCTTTTTCGACAAACCGGTTGCAACCGAAGGGCTGATCCTTTCATCTGTTCAAAGATACAGACAGATCCGGTGTTCACTCGTGAGCGAGTAACCGCAGATGAAAAAGCGACGCAGTCAGCCGAATCGACGGACAAAGCCGGCAGCTTTAAGTGAGCCCCGCGAAAGTGAGCCCCGCAGGAAGGATCTCGCCAGGTATCGAGTCTTCATCAGCTATGCCCATGAAGATGAAGCATTCTGCACCGAAGTGATTGAACTGCTGAAGAAGCTGAGTCTGGTTCCGCTGTCAGACAAGCGACTGGCATTCGGGCATGGTTTTCTGGATCAGATTCAGAAGTACATTTCGTACGCCCACATCTTCATGCCGCTGGTCACAAAGACCTCCAACCAGGGGCAGTGGGTGAATCAGGAAATCGGATTCGCCGCGGCATTGGGAGTACCGGTGTTCCCGCTTTGCCTTGTCGAGCCGCCGCTGGGAATGATTCAGACCAGCCACTCGCTGGTGCTGGATTCGCCTGGCGATCTGACGAACCGGCTGACGCGGGATGCGTTCGACGGAATGATTTCCTGGGCCGGACGCACATCCCGCCCTCTGTTCGAATGTGCTGAAGAAGTGGAAGAACGAGCACTCATGCTGGCAGACTATTCAGATCAGGTCCGCAGCATCAGCGGTCCCCAAAAACTGCGACAGGCCGGCGGTCTGACATCGTTCAGTATCCCCAACCAGGCACCCGGTCACGAAAACTGGAAGCGACGATGGGGAACCGGGAAACGCTCGGCCTTCTCGATGAAGTGTCTGCGGAAGGAGCGACAGGCCCTGGAAGAGCACGCACGAGAAGCGGGCTGCCGTCTGATCATCCACAGCGGCCTTGCAAAAGAAATGGACGACAGACACGGTCCCGGTGCCTGGCAAGCCCGTGTAGATTCTTTAACCGAGTTTCTCATGACGATGCCCGAGGAACGTGTGGAACTGGTGC
>JAGQQE010000656.1 GCA_020426345.1 Planctomycetaceae bacterium | reverse complement strand
TTTCCAGTCGTCCTGTGTGCCTGGCCCGGTTTCTCAACGGTCAGCGAGCGCCTGAATCGTCACGTCTGAAACGCGCAGAATCGTCCCCTGACCGCTACAGGCCTTAGTGTCGTCAGAATGGGAAGAGGCGGAATAATGCGTGTGTCGGGGAATTGACGGAATCTTCTTGACGCTGATGTGTCGAACGACGATCCTAGACATTGGGTTTTTCCATTCCATGAACCACGCGCGGTTCGGGAAGGTGTTGTTTACGACAATCTTACAGCCGGTGGCGATGCCCGCTGATCACCAGCACTGTTTATGAGGTCATGCAGATGCGTTCACTCGTTCTGGAAATCTGCCGAAATCAATCCCGAAACTGGGCTTCCGGGGGATTGAAATGGGCATGCAGTCTGGCTGTGCTGGCAGCCTCAGTGGGTGCGATGGCGTCTGAGCCAACCTCGCCGGTGACTTCGGAAACACTGGCCGAAGCGCAGAAGCTGCGAATTGATGCCCGCGTATCCGCGGAACAGGGTGACTTCCTGAATGCGGTTTCCGAACTGCGTGAAGCCGCCCGGTTGTCAGGCGACCGCGAAACAGAAGATCGAGCGAACTCCGCTCTTCAGAATCTGGAAGCTGGTGGGGGCAATATGTTTGCCAACTTCCAGCCCATCATTCAGCTGCTGCAGGACCAAACAGCACCGCCTGCGAAATGGTTCGATCTGGATCAGGAAGGCGGGCGAATGACACAATTCGCTCAGGGAGTCTTCGTCGGCGGTCCATTGATGCTGTCACAACTGGCTTTGACAGCAGATGACAGCGGGCTCATGCAAGCCGCTCAACTGGCACGAACCAGCAACCAAAACGCCGATGTGAACGTCGATTCGCAGATGCGGCTTGTATCGCTGACACGGCTGGAAAAACAGGTCCAGAAGCTGATCGAAGCGGGCAAAGAAATCCCCGCAGATATGCTGAACCTGGCCGGCATTTCGGAAGTGCAGTACCTGTTTCTTTTCCCCGAAACCGGCGATGTTGTTATTGGCGGCCCTGCTGGTCAGTGGACTCAGAATGAAAATCGAACGGTCTCCGTCACAACCGGCCGTCCAACTCTGCAACTTGATGACCTGGTGACTCTCTCGCGGACATTCTCGGCGGACGGTCGACGGTTCTTCATGTGCTCGATTGATCCCAAACAGGGTCAGGTGAAGGCACTTCACGATTATGTTTCTGCCAATCGTTCGAAGCTGAACGCGAAGACCGCTCAAAAGTGGACGGCACAACTTGAGCAAACTCTGGGACTTCAGGACGTGATCGTCCAGGGATTGCCAGTAGATTCGCGAGTTGCCTCTGTCATTGTTGATGCCGACTACAGGATGAAGGAAATCGGAATTGGCAAACGCGAAGGTGTTTCGGGAATGAAGAGCTACTTTGATGTGCTCTCACGAGCCGAACGCCGGGGTTCGGGGTCCATGGACGCACTGCGATGGTGGATGACCGTGGGATACGACGCAATCCGCGTCGCTCCAAACGGGCAGGCTTTCGAGCTCACTGGTCGTACTGTGAAGTGTTTGTCCGAAAACCAAATGGTGAAAGCCGACGGTCAGCGAGAAGCGACCGGAAAGGCCGATCGGGCCAATCGCGAATTCGCAGAACTGTTTACCAAACATCTGCCCGAACTGGCCAAACAGGATGCCGCGTTTGCAGACCTTCAAAACATCTTTGACCTGGCTCTTGTCAGTGCACTGATGAACACAAATCACGCTGCTGAACGGACAACCGGCTGGTCAGCAACCACATTTGCTGCTGACGGCGACTACGCTCCGGCTACTGTGGACGTCCCGGACGAATTGATGACAGCGGCCGCCTGCAAAGTCTACTCCGGTGGTGATGTGGTGATTCAGGTGGCTGGTGGTGTTCGGGGAGACCTGACCAGTATCGTTCGCG
>JAGQQE010000655.1 GCA_020426345.1 Planctomycetaceae bacterium | reverse complement strand
CCCGTCTTTCAACAGGCTGCTAGGCAAATGCCTTCTTCAATTCATCTGCTTTATCGGTTGCTTCCCAGGTAAATTCTGGCTCGCTGCGTCCGAAATGACCGCCATGGGCCGTGTGTCGGAAAATCGGACGACGCAGCTGCAGGTGATTAATAATTCCCTGTGGATTCAATGGGAAGATCTGCTGAACCACCTCTCCGAGCTTTTGTTCGCAAACCTTTGCTGTACCGAAGGTGTCAACGCGAACGCTCACGGGAGCAGCAACGCCAATCGCGTAAGCGAGCTGAACTTCACATTCGTCGGCAAGTCCTGCGGCAACAATATTCTTTGCAACGTATCGCCCCATGTATGCCGCAGAGCGATCCACCTTGGTTGCGTCCTTACCGGAGAAGGCACCGCCACCGTGACGCCCCCAGCCACCGTAGGTATCAACGATGATCTTTCGGCCGGTCAGTCCTGTATCGCCATGAGGTCCACCAATCACAAATCGGCCGGTAGGATTGATGTGATACTTTGTGTTTGCGTCGATGAGTTCCGCCGGAATGCACTGGCCAATGATGCTGTTCCTGATGTATTCGGCAATTTGTTCCTGAGTCACGTCGTCCGTGTGCTGTGTACTGACAACAATGGCATCGATTCGAACAGGTTTTGCGCCGTCATATTCCACGGTCACCTGACTCTTGCTGTCCGGACGCAACCAGTTTACTTCGCCATCAAGTCTGACCTGTGCCAGCTTGTTGATGATTCGGTGCGAATAGGCAATCGGAAGCGGCATTAACTCTTCAGTCTGATTGCAGGCATAGCCAAACATCAGTCCCTGGTCGCCCGCTCCGTCTCGGTCCACGCCCTGTGCGATGTCACCGCTTTGGCTGTGGAGTGCCAGAAAGACACGACAGGTATCTGCATTGAAGCCAATATCGTCACTCGTATAACCGATTTCGCGAATGACCTTGCGGGCAACACCCACGTAATCGACTTTCGCCTGCGTGGTGATTTCGCCGGCCAGGACAACCAGATCCGTCGTGCAAAGGGTCTCACAGGCGACGCGAGACATCGGATCCTGTTCGAGCAAAGCATCCAGAATGCCGTCCGATACCTGATCGGAGACCTTGTCCGGATGTCCCATACTGACGGATTCACTAGTGAAGAAGTAGTTGGCCATCTTCCGAAGCACCTGACCTGACTGAAATGAGAGTCTGACAAAACGGATACTCGCACCGTGCGTGCATCATCTTCCACGACCGCCGGTTTGACAGCAAATTCGCGATGAACTTAGCTTGTACGGCACCGCATCCTCGTGGACCCAATGCCATACAAGCCGCGAAGTCTAGAGCAGCCGGAAACCGGCAACAACAGTGTCCTGGATACGAAACACTGCTGGTGCCGGAATTCCCGTATTTCGCTCAATCAAACCGTGATTTCAGGGACGACATACGGCTCACGGTACTGTCGCTTCAGAAGCGCGTTGGCTGCTTCGGCGTGTTCACCCACGAACCGTTCTGACGCGATATCCAGATTCAGCATTGGACTGAGCCGAATTCCCTTGTCAGCAAAACTCAGGTTGTAGGCCCCGAGATGCTCTTTCATTTCCTCCAGCAAACTTCCCCAAACGCCGTGGTCGCCCGTCACCGACGCCGCGTTTTCTGCATTCCAGGCAGAACCTGTCTGGAATGCGATGTTTGCAAGATTACACCACCCAGTCGAATGGTGACCAATTTGAACATCCGTATTCAGCGATGAAGTATCCCGACTGCGCACAGAATCAATGAAATTCTGCTGGTGAATTCCATTCCCGCTGTTGCCTTTGAATCGGCGGATCTCTTTGCCATTCTGATCGAACGCTACGCCTGCCCCGCGTTGTCCCTCGAAACGGCCACCTTCGCAGTACACGACATAGCCACTGCCCGGCCCGGGACATTTCGGAGACTTCCG
>JAGQQE010000654.1 GCA_020426345.1 Planctomycetaceae bacterium | reverse complement strand
CCCGAAGTCGGCAATCTCAAATCCAAGCTTCTGCGTGCGCTTGCCGAAGAGAAACTTCAGCTACAAAACGTATCAAGACTCACCCAGGCTCGCGAAGCCATCGCCGGAACGTTGATCCTGAATGCGGAGGCCGCGCTAGCCAAGGCTCAGGCCGATGTTCTGGATGCAGAGCAATCGCTACGCAATCTCGGCCTGCAAGTGCAGGTTGATTCGTTGCGAGGCATGTCCGACCGGCAGGTTCTCGATCAATTGCGGCTACTCGGTATTCCCGAATCGATTCATGCGGGAATCGATATCAAGACAGCAACCACCAACTTGTTGCCAATTGTTTCGCCGATTGATGGTGCGGTTTCCACACGAACTGTAACTCCCGGTGAAGTCGTTGATCCCTCCCGAATTCTATTTCAGGTCGCCGATACACGGCAAATGTGGCTCAATCTGAACGTTCCACTGGAGAGCATGGACCAATTAGCTGTTAGCCAAATCGTTCGCTTTCAAGCGGATGGCAGCCAGCACGAAGTCCAGGGCCAACTAGACTGGATTAGCACTGCCGCAGACAAGCAGACTCGCATGGTGCAGGTTCGGGCCGTAATCCCCAATGCCGATGGTCACTTACGTAGTGAGACGTTTGGCAAAGGGCAGGTCATCTTGCGTGACGAACCGAACGCCATTGTGATTCCAACGGGGGCGTCACACTGGGAGGGCTGTTGTCAGGTCGTGTTTGTTCGCGACAAGGGATATTTCGACAGCCCCCAGAGTTACAAAGTATTCCACGTTCGCTCAGTGCGTCTTGGTGCAACTAACGGCAACTACACCGAAGTGATCTCTGGTGTTCTTCCGGGCGAGGTCATTGCCACGGTGGGCAGTGACGTGTTGCGAGCGCAGCTACTAAAGAACAATCTTGGTGCAGGCTGCGACTGCGTCGCTGAATAGGAGCGCACGGATGCTTAATTGGCTAATTGATTTTTCGTTGAAACACCGTGCGCTGGTCATTCTGGCTGCGGGACTGTTCGCGGTTGTTGGTATGTTCTCACTCCAGCAACTCGATATCGACGCGTTTCCCGATACCACTCCGGTTCAGATTCAAATCAACACGGTTGCACCGTCGCTGGCGTCCGAAGAGATCGAACGACAGATTACGTTTCCTGTCGAGCAGGCGATTAGCGGCTTGCCAGGTTTGGGTCAACTTCGCTCGATTTCTAAGTTCGGTCTATCGCAGGTCGTGGTCATCTTTGACGACGGGATCGACATTTACTTTGCTCGGCAACTGATCAACGAACGTCTTACAACCGTCGAACTGCCAGGCGGAATTCAGCGGCCACAAATGGGACCGGTCTCAACCGGACTGGGTGAGGTCTTCCATTACGTCTTGATCTACGACGGCGTCGATTTCTCAAAAGTGTCGCAGGAACAACGCATCAAGCGCCTGACCGAACTACGAACCATTCACGATTGGGTCGTCAAGCCTCAATTGCGGTCGGTGCGAGGCGTTGCGGAAGTCAATAGCTGGGGTGGCTACGAAAAACAATATCAGGTGCGACTCGACCCCGAGCGACTCTTTAAGTACGGCCTGACCTTTGAGCAGGTGTCTGACGCAATCACTTCCAACAATGAAAACGTTGGCGGCGGAACGGTGACCGACGGCAGCGAAATGTTGCTTGTTCATGGTGTCGGCAGAACGGTCAACATACAAGAAATCGAAGACATCGTCATCACGTCTGAAGACGGCGTTCCGGTCCGCATCCGCGATGTGGCTGATGTGCAAATCGGTCATGAAATCCGTCGTGGAGCGGTGACGGCGAACGGTCGTGGCGAAGCGGTGCTGGGACTTGGCTTCATGCTGATGGGTGAGAACAGCCACGAAGTCACCCATGCGTTTAAGGAGAAAATGGAGGAGATCAAAAGGGCAGTGCCGCCGGACGTCGACATTACAACCGTCTAC
>JAGQQE010000653.1 GCA_020426345.1 Planctomycetaceae bacterium | reverse complement strand
CTTCTGGTACGACGGAGGAAACCTGCCGTCAGAAGAATTGACCAACAGATTGCCCGAGTCATTCCAGAAGCGGCTCGCTGCTCAGCGAGGTGGTGGCAACAAGACGAGCGGTGCCCTTTTGGTAGGTTCGAAAGGGATGCTGTTTTCTCCGGACGATTACGGCGCTCGCTATTTTCTACTGCCTGAAGGTGACTTCGCCGACTACAAGAAGCCGGAGCAGACCCTGCCACGAATTCCGTTTGAAGGCGGCACGGATCAGCGACAGAAATGGGAATTCGTCGCCACGTGCAAGGGCGAATATGAGCCAGGGACCATGTCCAACTTTGGCTATGCTGGTCGACTGACTGAGACGATTCTGGTTGGCAATCTTGCCATTCGCGCTCAGGAAGGTCAGCGAATTGAATGGGATGCCAAGAACATGGTGAGCCCGAACGTGCCGGAATTGAACCAGTACGTCCAGCGCGAGTATCGCGAAGGATGGGCTCTGTAATATCCGGAGGTAATACCGGAGACATCTCGAGTTCCGATCTGCGATGCAGCGGCGGAATTCAAAAACCTGCAGGAGCTGCCGAACGCAACACACGTTCGGCAGCTCTTTTTATTTGTCTGTGAAGAAGACCCGTTCTGAGAGAAGTTTGAGGTGCTGAAGACGTTCCAAAGAGCCTGAAAGCAGGCAAAGTCTACTCGAGCGGCGAAATCCGCAGCTTCGTCATGTTCGTAAAGTTCGTCACAACCCTCACATTTTAACTCAACCTCACCGCCCTGTTTTTCCGATCGAACAGAGTAACCGGTATTCCCGGCACGCCCGGTACAGATTGTAAGTACGGATCGATCGGAACAATCGATGAAAACCACACGCGTTTTAGCCTCGGCCTGTCTGCTTCTGAGCAGCGTCGCTTTAATCACAGCAGCCAGTATTTCAATGGGTGACGAGCCAGGCGTTGTGCGTCTGTCGTCTGCAGGCCCCTACTCTGGCGGACAAGCTCCGGTGCCGGATGAGGCGGGATCAGCTGTCGTCTACGGATCGCCGTTGACTGACACCCCGTATCCGGTTCCAGGGAACTACGCTCCCTATTTCGAGCGTAGTCTTGGGGCCACGGAGGCTGTGCAGGCTCCGGTGTATCGCTCTCGTCAGCCATTCGGCCCGATTGTCTCTTTCGATTCCACGTTCGGGAACGGACTTGGATTCAACGACGGGTTCCACCGCCTGAATGCCCGGCTCCCCTACCACATCGTGCCGAACACAACGGTGTTCATGGCTGATCTGGCAGCCGCCGTCACAAACAGCGGGGATCCGATCTATAACTTTGGTGGTATCTACCGCAACTACGACGCATCACGCGACCGGATTTTCGGCTGGAACGTCTTCGGCGACTACGACCAGGGATATGGCAACCGAGACTGGTACCGAATGACTGCGGGCTTTGAGTCGCTGGGACGACACCTCGACTTCCGAGCCAACGGTTACATGATGCTGGGTGAAGATACTTACCTGATGTCCGATACCCTCACCGGTGCTCTGACACTTGGCGGCAACAGTGTATATCGCCTGCGAAATCAGACGCGGGAGAACGCCTACTCCGGTTTCGATGCCGAAGTCGGTGGACCACTTCCGGTCCTTGGCTCTTACGGTTTGAACATGTACGCAGGCGGTTATTACCTGACCAATGCGGATGGTTTTGACACCGTCGGTTTCCAGGCTCGCTGGGAAGCGCTGATCACAGAATCATTGACTGTTAACACCCGACTGACGTCTGATGATACGTTCGGAACGAACAGCTGGGTCAACGTCGCCTACAGCATTCCGAATTACAAGGGCAAGAAGTTCATGCGGCCTGCCAACGTGCGGGACCGTCTGATGGACCCTGTGTATCGATCAAATCGTGTCCACACGAACATCGATCGCACGGTCAATCCTGAGGCTGTTGTGAATGCCAAGACA
>JAGQQE010000652.1 GCA_020426345.1 Planctomycetaceae bacterium | reverse complement strand
AAAAAGAAGGGCTATTCGGAATCGGCAGGGACGGAACTGCATTCCAGTTCACGGTTGATCACATCAATCATTTCCCGAAGTCGACCGACCGCTTTGCGATCGAAGTTTAACGCCAGTCGAGGCAGATCAACGAGATGCTCATCATCAAATTCATGCGGATGAGCGTTTGTCTTTTCAATTTGACCGGATTGGCAAACATCCGCAAATTCATCATTCAGACGAACGACAAACTCATCGGTCGGCTCAAAGTGCAGTCGAAGCACCAACTGATCACGGACAAATCGCATGCTGTTGTAGACATTGTAGAAACCAATCACCTCATCAACAGCTTCTTCAACATCGTCCGTCACTTTGAAAAGCGAAAGATCGCTCGGTGAAATCATACCTTTGTCCAGAAGTTCTGCGCGAACATAGTTCAGCCAGCCGGACCAATACGTTCCCCCCGGTTCATCCAGCAGGACAATCGGCATCAGATCGCGTTTGCCCGTTTGCACCAGCGTCAGAGTTTCGAACGCTTCATCCTGCGTCCCGAAACCTCCCGGACATCCCACAACGGCGTGTACCTCTTTCACAAACATGAGTTTTCGAGTGAAGAAGTACTTCAGATTCACCAGCTTGGGATCACCCGCGATAACCGGGTTTGCCTCCTGTTCGAACGGAAGCATGATGTTCAGACCCATGGCCATTTCACGACCACAGCCATGGTGAGCGGCTTCCATGATGCCACCGCCGGCCCCCGTGACCACCATCCATCCTTCGCTCGCCATACGTCTCCCGAAATCCTCCGCCTGCTTCCAGTTTCTGTCGTCCGGTCGCGTCCTGGCAGAACCAAAAACCGAGACTTTGCGATTTTTGCGATAGGGGGTAAAGACCTTAAACGCATATCGCAGTTCACGAAGTGCGCGGCTGAGAATTTTCAGGTCGCCCCGGGTTGCTCCATCGGCCTGCAACTTGTCTGCCGTCGTTTTGATTTCTTCGATGAGTTCTGAGTGCTGACGGGGTTCGTTCAGATGCTCAATCACGCTTGCTTCGGAAACATCAGAATGCCTGATGTGAGGTCGCCTCTTCATGCCGGTGGAATCCTTTCGTTTGGTCCGTTCGTGATGACTGGTGATGCCTGTCCTGAAGAAATGACGTCCAATTCTGTTGTGGCCCCGGAATACCAGCCGGTCTCCCACTGCCTTCGCCTGGACATGCAAAGCTGGTCATAAAGACAGCCGCAGGTTGATTCGTGCTCCCCCCTGCGCAACAACACATACGCCCGAAAACCATGGTCTGTTTCATACAACCTGTGTGTCACCCTAACCAAACTGTCCGTCAAAAAACCAGCACAGGCACGCAGGACGACTGGAAACTATGGTGTTTTACGGTCTCCTGATCGAGCCAGTCCCGTTTCTCAACAGGCTGCTAAGCGAAAGCACTGCATGGCCGATGGCTGCTACTAAGACAACAAGGCCTGCATGGCTTCTTCGCGTGTGTCGTAGATGGCCCAGATGGTGTCGAGAGCGGTAATGCGAAGAAGCTCCAGAGCCATCTGGCTGGCACCACACAGCACCAACTCGCCGCCTTTTTTCTTCACGAATTTGTGGCATCGAAGCAGCAACGCAAGAAACACCGAACCAAAGTATCCCACACTGCTCAGGTCGACAATCACCATGGGGGCTTCCTGCGTCGCAAGTGGCTCCATGACGAGATCAGCAGCCTGCTCAACCAGGTCCCAGTTCAGCGATTCCACACTGGAAGCTGGTTTCACCACAACGGTATTGCCATGCCATTCAATCTGAAAACTGTCTAACACTTCCGACACTGTTGTCCCCTTCGCACGAATAGGCCCCGACGGTTACTGTGCACCAACTTGTTCACGTCCGACCCGCCGGGTTGTAGCAAATGCAATTCGGCCTGTCCTGCCCGAACCTGTGTATCGGCTGATTGCCGGATTCTTCTTCT
>JAGQQE010000651.1 GCA_020426345.1 Planctomycetaceae bacterium | reverse complement strand
CCGTGAGATGCCGGAGTGGCTGTGGCACTGGTTGGCACGAAGATCAGTCGGTGAATACGATAGGACGATCTGGCGAGGATTTTGGGTTAACCAGCGGTCTGCCTGTCCGCGGTTTTGCTTCGCCATTGTGGAACCTGGAGACCATGGATAAGGCAAAACTTCAATCGTTAATTGATACGTTTTTTACGTGTGATCGCAAACAACTGCTGGAAATCTTCGGGGAGATGCTGTCTGCGCTTGAAGCAGAGCAATCGCTGCCGCCGGGCATGCTGATGTCCCGAAATTACGAGACGGCTCAGGCCAACCCCGAGATACACACGTTGCCGGGAAATCTGAAAGACGCGAGTGACGCGATCTTTCCATTTTTCTGGGGCACCGACAGCTGGCAATCCAAACTGCATCTGGAAAATGTCAAGGGGCCACCCAACTTCGCATCTCTCGTCGGGTCGCTGGCCGCGCTGCTGAAGAATCCAAACCTATGTGTGGACACGTACTGCCTGCGGTCAAATGAGCTGGAAGTCAAGTCCATCACGTCGCTTGCTAATTTGATTTTTTATCACACACAGTCACCATGGGGCGTCTTCACCATCGGAGGCACCATTTCGAACCTTTACGGAGGAAAAATCGGCATCGAAAAGGTGGCTCCCGGAGCCATGCGAACCGGGTTGAACGGCAAACGACTGGTGGGACTGGTTTCGCAGGCAGGGCACTATTCGAATTCAACTCTTGCCGGATGGCTGGGGATCGGCACCGACAACCTGCACGCAATTCCGACCGATGCGTCCATGGCCATACGACTTGACCGGCTGGAAGAGCAAATAGACCTGCTGTATTCCGAGGGCGCACTGATCGCTTTTGTCATCTGCACGTTTGGCACGACCGACGCCTTCGGCATCGACGATATCGGCGCGGTCCGCGACCTTATCACCCGCAAGGCACAACAATACGAAGTGACAGTTCCGCACCTGCATGTTGACGCGGCCGTTGGCTGGGTCGGTTGCTTTCTGACGGATTACAATACCAGCGAAAATGCCCTTCAGATCAGTTCAGACACGCTGCCCCTGGTCGAACAGATGCAGCGAGCCACTGCGGGATTCAGACAGGCAGATTCTGTGACCATCGACTTTCATAAGATGGGATGGGGACACTATCCATCCAGCGCGTTCATTGTGAATCGACGTGAAGATCTGGCTCTGCTGGCTCGAACACAAAATGACGTGCCCTATTTTGCCGAAGCGGATTTTCGGCACGACCCGGCACTGTTTACTCTCGAATGCTCACGCCCCGGGATTGGACCATATTCCGTCATGGCATCGCTGAACGGAATTGGCCTGAACGGCTATCGAATGCTGATTGCCAATGCAATGGAACGAGCACGCCAATTGAAAGAACGCATTGCACAGCTTAGCTATTGCAAAGTGCTGAACATGGACAACCCCGGGCCCGGAGTTTGCTGGTGGGTCCTGCCACGCGGCCGCGACGCAGGAGACATCTATCGGCGATTCGAATCCAACACGCTGTCTGCCGCAGAAAGAGATCAGTACCTTCAGGAAATTCGAAGGTTGTACTACAAACGCGAAGCCACAATGGATCCTTCTGTGGACGCTCGTTTGAGCTTCACGCGCAATGTCGGTTACAGCCCTCATAACATCGCGCTGCCAGCCTGGAAGGCGGTATTCTTCAACCCGCGCAGCGACGAGGCCGTGATTGAGCGTATTATTGCCAGCATTGAAGATGTGGCCTGAACTGAAACGAGCAGGTCCGCCCTGCAACGGAGCTCATTCTGGCTCGTCGGAGGTGGTATTTGGGCAGTTTTTCAGGCTCAAAGTCCTGTTTTTTGCTGCGTGGATGGGAATTGGTACGGCATCAACGCAGGATTTCAGATCCACCTTGGCCAACAGAAATTTTTTTGATAGATTCCCGCCAGTTGACTGTCCCTGCACGCAGTGAC
>JAGQQE010000650.1:825-1954 GCA_020426345.1 Planctomycetaceae bacterium | reverse complement strand
CACCAACAATGTGCGTGATATCATATCCCGGGATCGCCGGT
Organism: Planctomycetaceae bacterium; assembly: GCA_020426345.1. GTDB lineage: Bacteria > Planctomycetota > Planctomycetia > Planctomycetales > Planctomycetaceae > F1-80-MAGs062. The sequence continues at coordinate 1,913 of JAGQQE010000650.1, read as the reverse complement.
TTTCGAGATATAATGACTGTGGAGTCGAATCGTGCCGGCTCCGGATGCGGCGACTTCGGATCTGCCGAATCGACTGACCGGTTACGTGATGTCACCTGAATCACTGATCGGCCGATCTGCACCTTGTCACCATCAAGCAGGGACGTCACGTCAGAGATCCGTAGACCGTTCACTTTCGTTCCATTGCGGCTTCGCAGATCTGCGACCACGCAATGCGGCGGATTGATCTCGAAGCGGCTGTGAAACCGAGAGCACTCTTTATCGTCCGGAAGGCTCAATTGTGCGTGGGGACTGCGACCCACAATCCACGTCTGATGTGAATGAAACACATTTGAAAGACCGCAGGCTGGTCCGGCGATCACCTCCAGTCGGACTTCCGCGGTGTTCAGATTGCTGCCGACTTCGTGCTTCATGATTCTGACTGAGTTCAGGCGATGAAGAAAACCAGACATCCGGGGAACAAGACATCCGGGGACACGCCAGCTACGCCCTGCATGGTACGAAAATCCGGTCGCTCTGGACAGGGATTGGCGGTTTATTGGTCAGCGTCGGGTGAGGAACATTCGAATCGGTTGAGCAGGTATGTCGTTCGAGTTTTCTACGTTCAGCGATGGTCCAGCGGTGTTGTGGGTGAGAGGAGCCATGCGTGTTGCAGCAGGGACTCAATGACATCGCGAATGTCGGCTGGATCCTGTTGGATGGTTCCCGCGATCGGCTTCTGGCTGTGGGAGATCAGATGGAAGGCATGCTCCCTGTCGGCCCAGTCAATGCCGACAGAGATCATGTCGTCGTGCGGTTGTGTCATGGTCTACTTCCGTAGTCTGGAGTGAAGCAAAAAGATTGCTCAGGAACTACATCGTCGAAGTGCTTATGGCGGACATGCGTGCGTGCACAGGCTGTCTTCATCTGAGGATACGTTGTTGATGTGATCCGCGAATCCTCACTGCGAAGGCCTCCGATAAGTCGTCTGCTTCTCTGAGGGCAGAGATTGCGGCAGCCGCGGACAATTCGTCAGTGAGGATTCGAGCGTTCTCAGGATGGCGGTGCAGATCAGGAGTTATCAACACTCAATTTGAGCGAGGATCAGT
>JAGQQE010000650.1:0-812 GCA_020426345.1 Planctomycetaceae bacterium | reverse complement strand
TCAGCTTGTTGGCCCGGTCTCCGAGCTGTAGACTGGCTCCGGCCCGCTCCAACACGAATCAAGGTCGGCGGATGACCTTAAGCTGCGGGCGGTTCGGTTTTGAACTGGAAAATCGTTTGCCGCGGCCCGGTGAACGCATTCGTTCTTCGCAGAAGATTCCACATTGATGAACGCAGGCGAACATCTCGAATCTCGCCCGCAAATTAGGTGGCGTTGGATAATTGCCGTCGCGGCAATCGCTTGTGGCATCATCTGGTTCCGTCATGTTCAAGAACCCTACCGTGAAACCCAGAAGCTTCACAACCTGATTCAGTCCCTTGCTGGCCGTTGTCCGTCGGATATGGAACCGTCGCAGTGGAAGGTTGCCGTCGACTGGACGAACAATTTGAACGCCAACAGCCTTGTTTGGGGATTCAAGGACGGAGCGGCAATCAGAAGGCATCGAAAACAGATCGAGGAAAGAATTCAACGTAAGGTCGATATGGACACTATCACCTGGATCTGGGACCAGTACGCAGAGCTTTGTCCGGCCGGCGCACGATACCAACAGTGGCGACAAGTCATGCTCGATGAGATCGCAGAAGCTGACCATATCCGATAGACCGGACGCTGCCGATTTGGGGACAAAAAGGGTCAGGGGGACAAAAGGGGTCAGGGGACAAAAGGGGTCAGGCACCGTTTTCATTGAGTCCGAGTGGTCCGCGAAGACGAGTTGTGATTTCCAGACCCAGCTTTGCAGTTGCTCCCGTCTGGCAAGGTTTCATCGCCAAATGGCGAACCGCGATTCATGCTACGACGGATTGCAGACAGCG
>JAGQQE010000649.1 GCA_020426345.1 Planctomycetaceae bacterium | reverse complement strand
CCCCTTGACGCTGACTCAGCGTTGGGATTGTGAAGTGAGTGCTCAATCGAAGAGTTGTGAACAGGCAACTGGCTGAGCAGAACGGGGAGACGGAACACGGTCTACCCACGTCCACAGTTGGTACGGAGTGAAAGTCCGGTCGTGACACAAAAACCGGAAATAAATTTTGACAAATGCAATTGAGGCTAAACTTCCAATGCAGTTCGATCTGTTCTCCGGAAGGCGGAACCGAAAGCAATCGGTCACTGCTTCGCGTGAACATATGGGCAGAACGCGAGTCACGGGATTATTCTGTGACCACTCGAAACGCAGGAAAGAAACGCGTTGAAGACTCGGACGGCCACCGCCGCATCGGCCGATATTCCACTTCGCCCAATTTGGTGAGCTGCGGCGTGGGCCTTGACGCAGGAATACTTGTCGCCGGCGTTTGAACATGTTGCTGGCAGGCAGCAGAATTCGCATAGCAGCGAACGCCTGTTCATGCCAGAATCCGACGTCCACGCTGAGAAAACAACCGTCGGAACCACAAGTTGTTTGGCGGCAATCAGGTTCCTATGAACCAGTCAGATGGGCAATCTGTCACGGAAAACAGATGCAGGATCAGGGATGATGGAACCATTTGCATTCGAAAATTCAAAGAAGCCTGCCACACCGTGGGTCATCGCGGCGATTTTGTTTGCAGCATTGGTCGCATGGCAACTCGACTACTTTCCGCGGTTACGGCCCGCATCATCCGGAACACTGGCGGAAACGTCGTCAAGTCTGCACGCAGTAACGCCGCTCGACGCATCCTGGGATGAAATTGTCGACAGAAGTGCGGATTTACAGCCCACGCGGAATGATGCCGCCGATCCGCTGCAATCTGCGCTCGCTATGCAGTCCGAACCTCTCGATACGACAGTGGTCCCCGAAAACACTCGAAACAGCCTTCGGCAGGATTCGATGGTTCGTCCGGCATCTTTTGAACTGGCAGAACCCACCGATCTTTCAGCGCAGTCGAGTTCCGACGCCGATAGTGATTCTCAAATGGGTGTCATTCCCGCGGAGCTCGCGGAACGGCTTCGAGCGATTGATATGCTTTTCCGCGATGGAAATATTGCAGAAGCGCATGCCAGACTCTCGTGGATTTACTGGAAACAACCATCCTATCGGCGGCTCATCAAATCCCGTCTGGAGCACACGGCGGCAGAAATCTTTGCCGGATCGGACTATCAGCTGGAAGATCCACACATCGTGGAATTCGGAGAGACATTGAATTCAATCGCGGCCCGACACAATGTCCCGTGGACTTACCTTGCCAGGCTCAACAACATCGCCCCTCGGGACCTGCAGGCCGGACAGACGCTGAAAGTCATCAGTGGACCGTTCTCTGCGCTGGTTGATCTCGACGAATTCTCTCTGACAGTGCATGCGCAGGGATGGTTTATCCACCGTTATCAGGTGGGGATCGGCAAGGAAGAGCGAACTCCAAGAGGCGAATTCAAGGTCAAAGAGAAACTGGAGAATCCCACCTGGTACAATCCGGACGGTGGGGTCGTGGACGCTGATGATCCGTCGAATCCCCTTGGCGAATTCTGGCTGGGGCTTGGCGATCACATCGGTATCCACGGGACCATTGATGCCGATTCGATCGGAACTGCCCGCTCCCGTGGATGTATTCACCTTGCTGATGGAGACATCGAAGAGGTGTTTAATCTGCTTTCGATCGGTTCAACCGTTGTTATTCGCGACTAATTGTCGTCGACGGGCACGATGAACAGTCATCGAGCATTGGTTGGCATCCAATGATCTGCCCGACTGCCCCGGAAAGATCCTGGCACAACTTCTGAAGCCATGTTATCGCTTCCTGCCGCCACTCTCCGACAGGTGACTGTTCTGCATCGGTGCCTGTTTTGTATTGGTGACTGTTCCGCAGAAGAGCCGTCGCAAGGGATCATCGCTCCAATGGACCCCATCAT
>JAGQQE010000064.1 GCA_020426345.1 Planctomycetaceae bacterium | reverse complement strand
TGTTGAATCTAACAGCCTGTTGAAAACGGGACTGGCTCGAGCAGGAGACCCCAGCACACGATGGTTTCCAGTTGTCCTTTGCGCCCTGCCCCGGTTCTTCACCAGCTAAGAAATGTCGGGGGGAATTCATGAGGATCATGGCGAACGACGACTCATCATGTAGCCTATTCAGAAGTTTCGCCGGTACTTAACGCCGGCACTCTATGAAAAAAGCATCGAACAAATCGTTCGATGCTCAGGGGACTTGTCGCCTAAGGTTCAAGCCGCGTTTATGAGTGTCGCTTGTGACCAGACTGTCCGGAATTTACTTGTAGAACAGGTTGTGCCCGTTCGCCGCTGCAAATCACCACCAGAAGATTGCTGACCAGCCTTTCGCGTTCTTCGTGCGTCATTTGCAAGTCCGCTTTCTCCAGTCGGTCGACTGCATCCCTCACGATCTCCACAGCACCTTCCACGATTGTTTTGCGTGCATCGATCAGTGCCATTGCCTGCTGTCTCATAAGCATCGACTGAGCGATTTCAGGTGCGTAGGTCAGATCATTGAGTCGAACATTCAGCACTTTTATTCCTGCCGCGGCGACAGCATCCTGAAGTTCTTTGATGAACGACATTGTGACTTCATCGCTTTCGACTTTCAGACATGGTTCACTGTGGTCCGACGACTCATAAGGGAACTGGCTGCTGCAGCGTTTTACGACAGCGCCGGCCTGATCTTCAATGAATTTGCGGTAGCTTTCGACATCCAGTGCGGCCTTGTAGGAATTCTCCACTCGATACACGACCACTGCACTAATCTGAATGGGGTTCCCATTGCGTTCAAGGACGGTGGTTGTATTGATGTCGAGCGTCAGGTCACGAGTCGGAATTCGTAACAGACTTCGTCCAACCGGATGGATCCAGCCAATGCCCTGTTGCTTGAGCACGGTGACAAACTTACCGAACCGAAGGACGACGATCTCTTCCCTGGGATTGACGATGAAGAACCCAAAGAGAAGGATGGGCGGAAAGAAGACGGTAACAATGACCACCAGGAGCATTTCCAGCGCGCCGGCATTTTGATTGAGTTCATTTTGATCGACGACGCTCTTCATAGCATTTCCCTTTCGTACAATTCAAAAGGCGTGGTCCAGAAGGAACCTACGTCCATTTCCAATGGCGGCACTGCGGCCAGTGACGCCTTTGAGTGTTCAAACCACCTGCAAATCTTCAGATTTACAGGTGTCCATACGACGCCGTTGAAAGAACAGATCACGGAATTCCATGCAATTTGGATGCATTTGTGTATCCTGCCGGCATGTCCCGCCCTTGCATTCCTCAGAATTCTGAAAAAGGCTGCCGAACGGTGCGTTCATCAATGACTTACTGCAGCAGCATTCCCTTCGAGTCAACTCGCATACGCGCTGCGGCGGTTTATTGCAGCGATGGCCGATTCGGGGAGCAGTGTGACGATCTCATTCAAAATGCACTAAATCTGCCACGGTATGACAGACTTGCCGTTCCGGGCGGGGCAGCATGTCTGGCCAGTCATTTCACAACGTATCGCGAATCTGAAAGTGTGATTCATCAGCTGCGTTTTCTCGTAGACGTTCATGGTCTGGAGCGAATTATTCTGATTGCACACGATGGTTGCGCTTTCTACAGTGAACGTCTGCATGTTTCTCCGCTTCAAATCGAAAGCCGTCAGCGCGAAGACATGGGGAAAGCCATACAACGAGTCAAATCACTGTCCTCGACGGTTCAGATCTCAGCTTTCTTCGCCCGCAAACACTCGGATCGGCGAATTGTCTTCGAAGAGGTCTTCTGAAACGCTGATGCCACCCAACAGCATTTCGAGGTGATCACGGGGCATCTTCCGGGAAACTCGTTCCTAATGACGGATCCAGGCGGACGTGCAGACAAACCGATGGGGATGTCTGCCGGAGACTTCGCTTTCCCGGATCTATCGGACGTCCTGACCTGCTGCAAGAGTCAGCCAGCAGCGGCGGCTGGCACGGCCGTACCCGACGTCAGGAACGTGTCTCGTAAAGCCCTACGAATGAGCCAGGGGATTAAGGATGACACGGTTGCAGAGGGCTGCCGCCTGGGTACAGGAAAAGGTGAGTCTATCAACCACGTCAACTTTGCAGTCGAGGTCCCATCACAGGACCGGAATTGCCGGCGCTGGATCTCTTGATTGAGGCTGCTGCTTCGCTTCTGTCCGTCAGTGCGTCCCGGATTTGGATCACAATCCGGGGTGTTGGTCGTATCATGAGCGTTGTTGGGCCGCTTCAGCATGATCTTACGACTTCTGCCAAAGCTCCCTATGGAGCTTTGGCAGAAGACTTTACCGTGAAGGCTGGGGTGTGGCTGTACGTTGAGAAACCGGGACAGCCACGCAGGACAACTGGAAACCGTCGTGTTTCAAGGTCTCCTGCTCGAGGCAGTCCCGTTTTTCAACAGGCAGTTAGAATGACGAACCGCCTGCTCCTCCGCCACCGCCACCACCAGCGGCACCGCCTCCACCTGAGGAACCTCCGCCACCGCCACCTTTTAGTCGCGGCGACGGCATGGTGCTCAGATAGCGATTGTGGATTTGATCGACCTCAGCAGCCGGGCGCCCATATTGCGAACATTCTCGCAGGACGACTGGTACAGTGCTTCCGGTTCGGGACGCCATCTGCATTTCAGTCTGCACCGCCTGCATTCGCATGGCGTCTTGTTCTGCATCGAATGTCGACTGAACGTAAACAGTTCGGCGGTATTCGGGCACGGTTCTCAGAATGTATTGCAGGTGAAGCCGGCCAGCTCGAGAAATCTGGTGTGAGTTTTCGTCGAAGTGTTGATCGTAGAGTGTCGTTTGATCCTGCCAGCCAAGTGAGACCTGTTGTTCCATCATCACGGCGACGGCCGCGCGATCCTGGCATACGTATGGCAATGGCCAGTAATGCTCAGCATAGTAGGTGTGCGAAAACTGCTGCGGCTCTTCGGTTGAGCGAGGAACTGGTGGCCACTGCTTGCCTTTATAGCATTTGTTCCGTACGCCGCCGGGCAACGCTGCTTTTTCAGCCCACCATGCATCTGAGCCCGGCTCCAGACCACTGTATTGGTCGTGTCGTTCCAGAATTGTAGGCCCCGTCATGCATCCGGCAGATGATGCAAGCAACAGGCACGCGAGAGATAAAAGGCCGGACTTATTCATGACGGCATACATCCTGCTTCAGATTCACTGCGAAGGCGACGGCTTCCTCGTAGCAGCCCTGCTGTTAACCGGCAGATTAGGCCGATCTGTTTGAAGGGTGCAGTGTCGCCATTCATTCCTTCGACCAGTCAGTCAGGGTCGGTTCAATCGAACCGGTGTCGTCGGGAAGTTAGGTTCCCGGACGGGTCGTCCTGATCAGAACCAGCCTCCCCAATTACCCAAATTGAACCCGGTGTCGGCAAAATGACTGCAGAGGATTGCAGTCCGACGGTTTGGCAGTTATCTAGTCGGATGGTGTCAGGAGTCGGTCCTGGCTTCCCTGTTCCGCACACGTCAAATCGAATTCGAAATGATTTTTCTTCTCGACAACTACGACTCCTTTACTTACAACCTGGTCCAGAGGATTGGGGAAATTGACCCGTCGGTCGAGGTCCGCGTGGAGCGTAATGACCAGACGTCTGTAGAACAGATCGAGGCCCTGAATCCCGAACGCATCATTATTTCTCCGGGACCGTGTTCACCCGCAGAAGCCGGCTTATCTCGTGACCTGATCGCGCACTTCGGCCCCAAATTGCCCGTTCTAGGTGTTTGTCTTGGGCACCAATGCCTTGCTGATGTGTACGGCGCAAAAGTCGTTCGGGCAGATCGACTGATGCATGGCAAAACGTCGATGATTTCACACTCCGGGAAAGGCGTCTTCGCCAATCTTCCCAATCCATTTCTTGCGACTCGATACCACAGCCTGATCGTTCCGAAGGAGACGGTTCCCGACTGTCTGGAAATCACTGCGTGGGTTGATGACGAGGGCCACTCTTTTGAAGTGATGGGCTTACAACACAGAGAATATCCGGTCTTCGGTGTTCAATTCCACCCGGAGAGTTTTCTCACTGAGGATGGGTATTCGCTGCTGGGGAATTTCCTGAAGATCTAATGCGAACGTTCACGGAACCGGAATTATCCGCACGCATCGACTCTGGTTCGTTCAGCTGTAACCAGAGTTCGGCTCTGAAGGGCAACTGAATACTTCCCGAGCATCCGATAGCGAAGCGACGTGATGCCAGACTTCCGTCCGTCGACACGAGAATGGCCTGAAGCTCACCAACCGGCCTGCCGCGATAATATTCAAGTGTGATGCCAGCCGCTTCAGAAACGAGAGGCAACTCCTCCATGCCGAGAGTGAATTGCCCCGATGCATCAATTCGGGATTGTTCTCCTTCTCCAATTGTCAGTCCTGTAAACTGCCAACCACGATCCGCTCTAACCTTGACCGTTGCGAGCTCTCCTGCGTCTAAGCTCTGCGGATTTTGGTGTTGGACAGTTTGCACGATCGACCGTCGTGGAAATGACCGAGTCATATCAAAGCCTTCAATGAGGGAATCCAGCGTCAGCAACCATTCGATCGCCATCGTGTCAAGCAGAGGTCGAAACTCCCTTTCAAACATGGCTTCAAATGCAGAGCCCTCACGAATCCGGCGAAGACGGGAAAACCTGTCCGCGTAATCCGGATGATGACTGAGCATCCAGCAAAGTGCCCAGGCATGTGCATACTGCCAATCATCCTGAAAGCGAGGCGTCTTGGGGTACAGCACCGTACGAAGTGGGACGAAACCAGCATCCACGACTTTCTCGGCGCTCTCGTTGAGCTCCCGACGCTCGCATGAAACCTGATCACTGAGAAGCTGATCATGCTGAACAGGTTGAAAGCCCACACCGTGGATTACGGTGCCTTCGAACGACCGCCGGATTTCAGAAATTCTTCCCCAACCTTCGAAATCAACAATGGAATCGGGGAGTACACCAAATTGGGCGATCGGTCCCGAAGGTGTTGCCGTTACAGAATGTGTTGCCCAATACTCGGCGATTCCTTCTGTAAACCAAAGCGGTGGAATGTTCCGATTGCCGTGTTCGCACATCATGTAGCAATGGATAAATTCGTGCAGGAGCAGGTGTCTGCGATAGTATTCTGACTCGGGATCAAACATCCAGAATTGATAACCAAGATGGCGGCCATGCTGAATCGTAAAGTTTGGGTCTGGCATGACTCCCGCTTCTTCGAATCTCTCCCTTGCCTGAATCAAGAAACCTGTCGTTTGAAAGACACTCCCGTTTCTGGAACGGTTTAAAGGACCGACTTCCTTCTCAAGGTGGTCAAACAGCTGGCCAGCAAACTGATGGAGTTGTGAGTTCGAAGCAATATTCGTGTCTGTGCAAAGGATTAAATGCGGTGAGTCTGTGACTGTGATGCCTGAATTCAGCATTGAGCTGCGATTCAGCGCTGGGCGGTCATCGTCCAGACGAAGTTCCTGCGGCGTCGCTATGGTTTCTGACGGAACGACGAAACGCTTCCCTGGTTTCCCCGAATTCTGTTCGGCAGAAATTGAATCCGTCGGCAGGATGGTTTCGAGCGAAGCGGAAGGTGCCGTCACTTCAGCGTCACCGGCAGACGCACCAGGTCTGCGCGGCGATGAATGTGTCGTTGTGGGTTCGCTGGTCGAGGTACCACGATTACAACCGCAGATGACCAGCGCAAGCACCACTTTGAGAAAAAGCTCCTGTCGGAATCGGATGATCCCGGCAAGAGCTTTCTTCTTTGCAGCATACTCAGGAAATTGTGGGACAGGCCTGCAAGCCATTGTCAATCGCTTACCCCGTAACGAGCCTTACTCTGGAAGTGGTTTGTCCTTGGTTTCAGGGGCAAAAATCAGGGTCACGATCCCGACCATGAACACCAGGGACATTGACATACCGGCATAACGCCAGTTCCAGGGAGCTTCATAGCCAGGCCCCGTAAACACTCGACTTGTCAACAAACCAAAGATTGTCGGACCAAATGCGGCTACGTATCGACCAACGTTATAGCAAAACGATGTGCCGGTGCTCCGCAGGTATGTCGGGAAAATCTCCGGGAAGTAAATCGCATAGAGGGAAAACAAAGACAGCTGAAAGAAGCCCATGACTGAGATCATCCAGAAGTCCTGCGGTGAGTCCAGCTTCCAGAATACCAGTGCAGTCGAAAGCATGGCAGCAATGTAAGCTATCAGGAACGCTGGTTTCCGCCCTAGCTGCTGCGCAATCCAGCCGAACGTGTACATCCCGAGAGCCGCTCCAATTTGTTGAGAAAGCAGAGTCAGGCTTTGCCAAAAAGTCAGTTCACTACTGATCTTGTCCTGCATTTCCTTGGCGATAATCGCTTCCGACTCAGTGAGTTCTCGTCGTTCAGACTTGGGAGTCAGATCTGTTTCCCACGTACGCAGCAGAGTCAACACTTCAAGTCGATCACCGTCCGCCGAGGCAAGTTCTGTTTCGTATTTTTCAATGGCGACTCTTTGCCGGAAAACCATGCGTGTCAGGTCACCGCTGAAGAACCCAATACCCCAGAGTCCAATCACACCTGGAATCGCCAGGAAAAGTCCGACAAGTGCTGACCTGCGCCAGCGTGGATCCGAGAACAGAGCTTTGTAGGATCCCGTACGCTTGTCGCGATTGGGATCGTTTCGCATCTGCTGCCATCGCTCTGGCTCTTTCAGTTTCCGACGGATCACCAGCGCAAGAAGCGCGGGGACGGCGCCGATCACAAACATCACCCGCCACGCGCTCAGTCCTTCTGCTTCATAAGGAGCGAGCGCTGCACCGATAAATGCGGCGGAAATATTACCAACCGCGGAAAGAGCCTGCAGAAGACTCAAGGCGCGAGGTCGAGCGCGATCCGGCATGACTTCAGCGACGAGGGCGACACCGACGGCAAACTCCCCTCCAACGCCAAGCCCGGTCAGGAATCGATAGAATGCAAAGTCATAGAAAGAAGTTGAAAGTGCACTCAGGCCGGTGCATGCGGAATAGATCAGGATGGTGATCACCATCGTCTTGGCGCGACCAATTTTGTCTCCCAGTGAACCGAAGATCAGCCCTCCCGTCGCCCAGCCGATGATAAAGATGCTGGTGGCATAGCCGCCCCATTCTGCAATGAGCGGGTCGCCAGCCGGCACTTCCAACAGATCCCGCATGGCCGTTGGGCGAGCCAGCGTAAACAGCTGCTGGTCCAGACAATCAAAAAGCCAACCCAAAGCAGAAACGGTAAGAACGAACCAGTGATACCGGTTTAACTCTTTGTACCACTTGTAGTTTGGGTCCTTGACAAGGTTCGAATCGGGAGGCATTTCGGCGTGCAACGGACAGGTCTCCGTAAGTCAAATCGTGGTTCAGGTCTGAACTGCTACAGACGGCAAGGGTTTGAACAGTGCCCACCAACTTTCGTTCCAGAGAACGGAAAGGAGGCGTCCTGGTCCCCGAAGTCAATCGGGCAACATCATTTCGTGGGCTGAAGAATCTTCAAATAACGGTCCGGTTGCAAGTGTTCCGAAGCATCCGTCTGATGAATGGGGGGCGCTGATCAGGCCAGTGCAATTGAGATTCAGCGATGTTCTGGGGAGTGCGGTAATCCGGCCTGCTGGGCAAAGGCTGGAAATCCATGGCAGTTCAGGGAGCCTGGAGGAATGACTGCGTGTCGGATTCCGTCGTTCAGAGTTCTGAACAGTGGCAGCTGTCGTATGAGGGCCGAACGGATCGAATTCTGCGTCCGGGGGGTCAGTGTGTTGCAGGGTGGAACTGGTCGTTTTCCACATGACTGTACGCGTCCAGCAGATTCAAATGCTGGCGGGAGATTCCGTGGTTCCCGGATTCTGAACCATCGAAGTGCAAGTCAATCAGATTTCCGAAGAGTCGCGGAATCAGGCGTCCCTGTTGGTCCGGCAGTAGCGCCCCGGCGACATAACGTCCCTCAACAAAGCGACACCATTCAATTCTGCCGTAGAGCGATACGCAGCGACTCTTACCCGCGGAGGAATGCAGTCGAAATTTTGTCCCCATTTCCAAAGGAGAATTCAATGCAAGACGGATACCGGAAAGAGAATAGTCGATCAAATGGACGGCTTCCAGATCGCCTGTCTGCTCTGTGTGGACCCAGGCTTTCCAGTCGCAGTCGTATCGAATCTGTGAACGAAGATCGTCCCAGTGATGATCCACAAGACGCTCAGGCAGGACTCGATCCAGAAATGCGCCAATCTTCCAGCCACAATGAGTGGCTCGAGAGAAATGTACGATCGCTTCTGTGTAGACGACCATGGAAACCAGGTCGCCGAATACAGCGACCCTTAATCGAGTGCCGAATCTGAGGGGACGGTCCGTCAGAACCAGAATGTCCTCCCTTGCAATATCCAGCATTTCTGTCGCAAGAGGCATCCCATCAGGCAGGGAAATTGCAACCTTCATTTTGCGCAGCCGATCGTACAGGCTCACGTCCTTATGACAATCGAGGTTTGGTGGTCGATTGGGTGTCGCCATCAGTTCAGTGTCGTACGCGGGAGGAGAAGCGGTCCCATTTGATGCCGGTGAGGGTTATCGTGAAATTCGGTGCCCGCTGAACGGACCGCACAGACAATCCGCCGCGACGTCAGAAGCCGCTATGAATTCTGACGATAACAACGGTAGAACGGCAGTGATCTGTTAGATGTCCGGCGAAACGGCGTCTCCAGAAATGGTGATCGGCGATGTTCGCCGTTCCGGCGAGAGTCTCTGCGACCGTGTGCTGCTGTAGTTTACGGCTGGGCAGATCAGGAGGGCTGGGTTGACTATTCCGGTCACACCGGAGGCACGACACCCATCATTGATGATTTGTGTGTTTTACCGATCGTATCGATGCGCACTTCAAACCTGGGCCTCGGTGTTGGCGATACCCAAGAGGACGAAGGATCGTCATAAACACACTTTCCGTTTGTATAGCGTGGCAGAGCATATCATGAAGTTCGAATCAATCACTGGATCCGCTCGCTCGAACCGTCGTCGCAGCAATGCTCCAATTCCGCAGACGGCAGAGACTTTTGAGCAGCGAGCATTACTGACGGCTCCAACCATACTTTCGCCTAACGGCACAATCGGGAATACACAGCCAACGATTGTCTGGGAAGCCGTTGATAACGCAGCCAGCTACGAGATCTACATCAGCAATGCCGAGACGCAGACTCTGATTGCCCGCGAGTTCAATATTCAAACGACCAGTTACGTGCCGACGTTTGCCCTGCCGCAAGGTCGAATTCGAACATGGGTTCGAGCTCACTTTGCAGATACCAGCGTCTCGGAATGGTCTTCGAATCATGACTTCGTGGTCTCCACACAGCCACAACTCACAGGTCCCGGCAGTCCTTCAGCAAACGCAACGCAGCGTAAGATTGACGATACGACGCCGACGATCACCTGGACCGGCGTTTCTGGTGCCGCCTCAATCGAGCTTTACCTGAGTAATCGCACTACGCTGGAGTCTCAGGTAATTACCGTACCTGGACAGACACAACAGTCGCAGATTCGGATGACGGTTTCACCAGGAGCTGGAACTTTCCGATTGCAGCTGACTGCCGCTGAAGGGGCCACAGGAACCCCGGTATCACGACTCACTGCGAATGTTCCATTCAATGCGACGGCAGAACAACTGGAAACTGCCCTGCGTGCGGTGAGTGGCTACGAGTCGGCTCAGGTCTTTAAAGCAACGATTTCCGGTGTTCCAACCTACACCCTGCGTTTCTACGGTAGTGCGAATCCAGTGACTGTTGCCGTGGAAAAAAGCGAAGCGACAGGTAGCTACGCGGTCAATGACCCTCAGTATGTCGATACGCTTCGCTACGAAGTGCCAGCCTCGATGGCGTTGAATATGGGGCGTTACCAGGTCTTCCTTCGCGTGATGGACAATGGCGGAAGAAGAACCAACTGGACGCCAGCGTATGGATTTGATGTGACGCCGCAGCCGAACATCGTTTCGCCGAAGCCTGATGCTGGAGATTCCTTCCCGATTCTGACGTTCGATAACACGCCTCTGCTTCAGTGGGAGGCAGCTCCCGGAGCGACAAATTACGAAATCTGGGTCAGTGTGAAAGGACGAGAAGCCGCCTCACAAACTCTCTACCACGAGATTCTTGGGGATGTAACTTCGTTCCAGATTCCAGATACGCTCAATGCAAATGATTATGTCTTCTGGGTTCGCCCCCACCTTATCGTAACCGAAGGGGCCGGAGCCAGCGTTGTGGGTGTCTGGAGCGCCAGAACTGAATTTGCGACGGCCAATACAACGGTTTCTCCACAGACCACGACCGTAACCGTATCAGGCAATCCCCTGTCCGGTTATTACCGCCTCAACGTGACTCCAGTCGTCCCTGGAGCTCGCACGCTGAGCACTTCAAATCTGGCCTTCAACGCCACAGGTGCTCAGATCCAGGCTGCATTGCGGCGCCTGACCGGATTTGGCGCAGTAACCGTGTCGTCAGTCAATGACGGGCCAAATCTGCCTGAAACGATCAACAACTACACCCACACCATCCGCTTCACAGGAGTCAGTACTCCAGTCGCTGTGACTGTTACCAACGGTACGGACACGGGAGCATTTGCTGTGCGGCAAACAGAAGCCGCCACCACAGTTATCAAGGCCCGTCCACGAATTACAGGCCCGCTCGGGGACGACACAACACAAGCTGGTGAAACGGTTGTCTACGAAGCTCGCCCCACGGTGACCTGGGCGCGAATTGATCAGGCGGCGCGATACGAAGTATGGATTGGTACATCAGCGAGCTCTACACCGTACATCCAGACGGCAGTCTCCGAGAATTGGTATACGTTCGAGCAAAACCTCGTCCCCGGCCGGTACACAGCCTGGGTCAGGGCGGTCAGTGCAACCGGCGCAATGAGTCTGTGGAGTGAATCGTTCAGCTTCACCGCATCGGGCGGTATCACTCAAATCACCTCCCCCGCTGAAGGCGAGTCGGTCACAGGAAATCCCACAATCAACTGGATTTCAATTCCCGGCGCACAGTCGTATGACGTGTGGATTTCGGCAATCGGCGTGAATTTCCGCTACATTCAGGATTACGGCATCACCACCAACAGCTACCAGCCGACTTTCGTCTTGCCTACCGGCAACTACCGGGTTTGGGTTCAGGCGATTGACTCCAGCGGCAACGGTCTGGGATGGAGCAACGCAGTCAATTTTGCGGTAGCTTCTGTGGAGTCGCCCATCGAATCGACCGAGCTGCTGCTGACTGCTGTGGCCACGCACCTGAAAACCGGTGAACTGTTGCCAACCACCCGCCCCTCGTCCGTCGAAGTCGAAGAGCAGCCGATCCACCGCACCGTAGCTGCGGCTGACGGACATTTAGTGTCCAGCGACCACGTCACTGCTCCTTCAGAGAACGCCGAGAGCCAAACGGGCCATCGCGTGGTTCAGGAAGGTTCAGATGGCGATCCTCTGGTAGTGTCGCTGTCGGACGAAAAAGATCTGGCAGTGCTTGCCGAGAATTGCGAAAAGACTGAATGGTGGCAGGCATAGTTTGGGATTCGCAATTGTCCGTCACCCCACACGGCTGGTCTACATGCCTGCCCACGTCAGGGATTTTCGTTCGCAACAAACGGAAACGGGCGGTTGCTCCAGCCTGTGTTGGCGACTAGTATGCTGCGTTAGCCACCATCATTCGGAGGTGCCATGCAGTCTGTACCTGAAGCCTCATTCCGAATGAAATCAAACGTTCCTCAAGGTTCGTCAGTTCAATGCGTCACGTACTTTCTGCCCTGGTAATGAATCAGCCCGGCGTTCTCGCTCACATCTCCGGAATGCTGGCTTCGCGCGCGTACAACATTGATAGTCTCGCTGTCGGCGCGACGGAGAACCCTGAGTTCTCCCGAATCACGTTTGTCGTCAATGGCGACGAGAAGACGCTTGATCAGGTGCGCAAACAGTTGGAGAAGGTCATCACTGTCGTCACTGTGCAGGATTTCTCCAGCAGCGATTTTGTTGAACGAGACTTGATGTTGATCAAGGTCAGCACATCAAATGGCCGCCGCAGTGAGATTCGCGAACTGGTGGACATTTTCCGCGGTCGCATCGTTGATGTTGGCGCTGCCCATGTGATGATTGAGATTTCCGGCCGCGAGAATAAGATCGAAGCGTTCGTCGATCGTATGCGGGAATTCGGAATTCTTGAGATGGTGCGTACCGGCCGTGTAGCGATGCTTCGCGATCGTACGATTACCGACGAACTCCCTGCAAGCGTGATGGAACAGGCCTCGGAGTCTGTTTGATTAGCCTATTGTTGAGTGAGCTCTCGCTAAGTCGTTTAAGACGGCTCGGCTGATTCCGCACGTCTTGAAAGTCTGGGGCCGGAGGGCCCGGCATTCCCGAGCATTGCTGGAATGCCAACGCATGCCGGGAGGGATCGGTGGTGCCGGTGGATAGTGGTGCCGGTGGATCGTCGTCCCGGTGGTCGCAGCGAAAGTCTGAGAATCCACACGGCGAATCAGCGATTGCCCTCTATGGTTTTTTACCATGCTCGACGTGCACCGTGGTGCGGATCCCGCCCCGGGGGGTGAATGCCGCTTCAATTTTCATCCATCGCGGCTCAGTGACCGCTACCAGATCGTCCAGAATCAGATTGGTGACTTTTTCATAGAAAGCACCGTGATTGCGGTATTGCTGCAGGTAAAGTTTGAGCGACTTCAGTTCAAAACACTTTTGATCTGCAATGTAGGTAATTGTTATTGTTCCGTAGTCAGGATGACCTGTCTTCGGGCACAATGACGTAAATTCCGGGCAGACGGTTTCAATTAGAAAGTCGCGCTGTGGAAACGGGTTTTCGAATGTCTCCAGAGTGTTCCTGTCCGGATCAGAAAACGTCATTGACATGTGAAACGACTTTCAGTCAGTTCTAAACGAATCGAAGGATGAGTGGGGTGTGATTTCTGAGATCGATTTTAGCCCCACGCCTGACGAAAACGAACTTTGCTCAGATGTTTCCACGATTTGACAAGCTGACAGTCGGGCACAGAGAAGCAAATGTCCGTTATTTGCTGGCCGCTGGGTACGATGATCCGGAATCGGCCTGCAGGGAACTTGAAACCCTGCGAAGCTTGAGTGCCGAGCAGCCGCCCGGTGGATTCAGAGAAGATCCTGCCTGGTATGTAACTCTGGAGCGTGTACTGCGTGACGCCCCGCTTCGAGACCGTGTGCTCCATTCCGTGACACAGTTCGTCGCAAACGCAATTCCTCATTTCGACCCATTCTCTCTGTTCGGGGGGACCCCCAGAGCGCTCGAAGTGCTCGCAAGGATCGCATGCGGCAGTCCGTTCCTCACGCAAACGCTTGTCGCAGATCCGGACTCGCTGAATACGCTCATCAAGGGCGGAGGAGTATCAGAGGTCAAATCGCGAGAGCAATTCAGTCAGGAAGCTTTTGTTGCCATTGAACAATACTGCTCGAAAGAAAAAAGTCCTGCCGATGGACATGCGCCTGGTGGCATCAATCCTGAAAGTTTAAAGCGTCAGAGGAAACTCGTCGCTCTGCGCAGGTTCCACCGCCGCGAACTGCTGCGGATCAGCATGTGCGACCTGTTTGGACTGATGGATCTGCGCTTTGTCACTCTGCAGTTGTCGCTGCTGGCCGATGCTATGGTGCAGGTTTGCCTTCAACTTGCGGCAGCAGAATGCGGTGCGGACGCCCAGTCGATGGTTGTTATTGCACTCGGCAAACATGGCGGCGAAGAACTGAACTATAGTTCGGACATCGATCTGATTCTGATCAGCGATGAAGAGGCTGGCGTGACCCAGAAAATTGCCCGCCTGACAATAGACGGACTTGCAGACAATGTTTCTCCCGGCTTCCTTTATCGTGTCGATCTTCGGCTGCGACCCTGGGGAGATGCTGGACCGCTTGTCAGCACGATCGACGCATATTGTTCGTACCTTCAAACCGATGCCGCACTCTGGGAAAAACAGGCTCTGCTGAAAGCACGCGTTGTCGCTGGTAATAATGAGTTGGGAGGGGAGTTCCTCCGCCGCATTCGTCCACTTCTGCTGCAGGAGCCGGAATCGGTGATTCGCACCAGCATCCAGCAGATGAAGGAACGCATTGAACAGCGGCTGAGACAAAGAGGGCGGCTCGATGTCGAAGTGAAGCTGGGCATTGGATCCATTCGTGATGTTGAGTTTCTGGTTCAGTATCTGCAATTGGCACATGGATCAGCAGAGCCCCGAATTCTGAGCTTCAACACGCTCGATTCCCTTGTACGTCTCACGGAATTTGGACTAATCAGCCCGAAGTGGTACCGACAGCTTCGGGCGGGGTACGTGTTTCTGAGGACAGTTGAGCATTCTTTGCAACTGCTGCACAACCAGCAGACACATGAGCTGCCAGCAGAATTACCACAAAGAGAGTGGCTTGCCTATCGCCTGGATTATCCCGGCGAAGAGACTCTGTTCCGGCGTTTCAATGAGCATCGAACGTCGATCCGAAACATCTTCGATGAGTGCCTTCGGAATGTCGAAACCGAAGGAATGGTGGGCGACAATGCGGCGCTTCCACCGATCAGCTCCGGCGGCGAATTGCTGAGAACGTCCCCCCCAGAAGAAGGCCCGGATTCCGGGAGTGCTTCCTGTACTCCGGACGTCGTGGCAACTCCTTCAACAAGTGTGCGTGCTGAACAACTGCTGCAGCGTTACCAGCTTTCAGTGGAGGATCTCTCGTCTCCGGCAGTCTTTCTTCAGAAGTCTGCGAAAGGTGCAGAACTGGTTATTCTGGGAACTGCAACGTCCGGTTGGCTGTCGGTCATCACGGGACTCATTGCCAGCAGAGATCTGAATATTCTTCAGGGAGAAGCAGGTATTTTTGAGTCGGCCGCCAACGGCGAGTCCCCCGTCAAAGATTTCTTCTATTTCCAGATGACAGTGGAACCATCCGGCAGTTTCGAGGCCGCCGGATACAAATCTTTCAGCGAAACCGTGAATGATCCGCATGCATTTGCCAACTCGCTGTCATCTGAAATCCAGTCGCTGTTTGAGCAGGTGGAGAATGGGAACATTCAACGGGTCCGAAACCATCTAATCGAACGCTTCTGCCGGACGATGACTGCCGCCCAGAATTCGGTCTCGGTGACCGGTGCTGCAGCATCCAAATCGGGCAATACCGGCCTGCATCTGGCGGATATGCAGATTGACGTCATCCCTGACGACGCTGCTCAGGAAACACGCCTTGAGATCAGTGGGACCGATACGCCCGGATTTTTGTTTGAAATGTCCAATGCCCTTTCGATCAGCCAGTTCCGAATCGTTCGGTCAATCGTGGCTTCTGAAGGTAACCAGGTTCGAGACACCATCGACATTACGGAGAAGGATCGCACGCCGGTCATTCGTGATGAAAGACTGGAAGAATTGCGGGTGTTTATTGCATTGATCAAGCAGTTCACTCACTGGCTTCCAACGACATCTGATCCCCAGAAAGCCCTGATTCGATTTCGCGAGTTACTGGCAAGACTGCAGCCGTCAGCCTCATCTGTTCAGAATATCGAAGCAATGAGAAATCCAGGGGTGTTGCATGCAATTGCACGTGTCCTGGGAATTAGTCAGTTTCTCTGGGAAGACTTTCTTCGCGCACGGCACGACGAGCTTCTTCCGCTGCTGACCAATGTTGCTGCTCTGAATGATCGAATTTCACGAGAAGAATTAAGCCGGCAGCTGAACGATGAAATGAACGCCCTGTACGTTCAGGATCCATGGCAAAGACTGAATACATTCAAAGATCGACATCTGTTTCGCATTGACATGCGGCATGTGCTGGGACACTGCCATCCTTTCGGCGCATTCTCTGAAGAAATCACTGAGCTTGCTGAACTGGTCGTCGAACGGGCGTTCCTGATCGCTGGACGACAACTTGAAAAAGAATATGGAACGCCGGAACTGGTTCATTCGGGGCGAGAACACTGCCCATATGTGGTCGCCGGACTTGGGAAATGCGGCGGCATTGAGATGGGTTACGCATCCGATATCGAATTGTTACTGATCTATCATTCCGACGGGACAACAAACGGCGTAAACCAAATCTCCACGTCTCGTTTCTTCGACTTACTGATCAATGCCGTTCGATCAGGGATTTCTGCTCGTCAGGACGGCATCTTTCACGTTGACCTGCGAATGCGCCCGTTTGGTCAGGCTGGATCGGCAGCAGTGTCACTGAGAGACTTTATCTCGTACTACGGGCCGAATGGGCCAGCCTGGCCGTATGAACGTCAGGGGCTGGTCAAGCTTCGACTGCTGATGGGGGATCGTGAGTTCTCTGAAGAAGTCATTCGAACGTGTCATGAAGTGATCTACGCGCGGGATACGTTTGACTTTTCTGCCATGCGGGCAATGCGTGAGAGACAGATTCGTCAACTTGTGCGAGGCGGCAGCATCAATGCAAAGCTCAGCGACGGAGGACTGGTGGATCTGGAATATGCAGTGCAGGCCATCCAGATTTCCTTTGGCAAGGAGATCCCTGAATTACGCCACAGCAATACGCTGACCGCCCTCCGACGAACTGCTCGTCTTGGATTGATCGCACCGGAACAGTTCTCTCAGATTGAAACAGCTTACGTCTTTCTGCGGGAATTGATTGACTGCCTTCGAATGGTTCGAGGAAATGCTCGAGATCTAACCGTTCCCGAACCAGATTCGGATGACTTCCTCCAGCTTCAGCGTCGAATGAAGTCAATCCACCACACCGGCTTCACTCTGGAAGCCCTGGACACGCAAATGCAGGCCGTCAGAAATTTTAGTCACAGTGTCGAACAGCATTGTCGGGCGATGCGACCTGCCAGATCTTAACGAATGCAGGAATTGAATCACCGACGCCGAGGCGGAAGGAACAGAGCAGGTTCTTGCGGGGCAGGGGATCATCCGGGCAGGGGTATCCTTCTGCGTTGTTCTGACTAATCCTCAATTCAGGCATAAACACAAACTCACGCAAAAAAAAACAGAGAGACTGTCATCTCGTCGATGACCATTGGGAAGATCGTTTGCGCACACAGCCACATAGCTTGTATTTGCGCTCAACTGGCCCGAAGCCGATGGGATGCGGCAGGATTCCCTTTGCAGTCTTCGACAGCACCATGATGGTACTTTCGAAGAGTCTGGGTGTAGACATGCCGACTGTGTCCCTCTCTCACTCTCACACTCTGCGATTGTTTCTGGTATTCGCAGCCGCCTGCATAAGTCTTCCGGCCGCATTTGCACAGACAGATTCATCGGGCGCAGATTCATCGGGCGCAGAACCGCCAATCGCTATCCCTCTGGCCGATTCGAGTCGAATTGCCTTCTCACCGTCGAATCAGACTCAGGGACTAACTTTTGAATCAGCACCGCTGACCCTTCCTGAATCCAGCACGTCCGGTGTCCAGTTTATTCCGCCGGGGCATGGCTACTGGATTGTCAGTACACATGATTTGTCGCAGTCATTCAGTCGTCGCTCCGGGTTCTGTCCAAAAGTCATCCGGTATGACGAATGCATTGGTTTTCGACATAGTTCATTAGATGAGCTTCTGGCTTCCCTGTCGCCGGGGCTGCCTGTCTCGGTTGCTGCACATGGAAGCTTTATGGATTGGCAGAGCGTCTATACGGAGTCCCGTTGCACCTGGAAATGGCTTCAGGCGGGACGTCCTGAACTACCGCTCCAGTTCATCTACTTCACGTGGCCCAGCTATCGGCCACTCGGACCAATTGTCCAGCTGGATATCAGCGTGCTTGGGCGGAGAGCCTCTTTAAACGGTTTCTATCTGGCAGACCTGTTACAGCGTTTGCCTCCGGAGTCTCCTGTTTCATTGATTGGACACAGCCACGGCACTCGTGTTGTGGCTTCGTCACTTCATTTGATGGGCGGTGGTGTTGTCGAAGGCTATTCGCATCCCTGTGTGAGTTGCCGAAACCGACGGATTCGCGTTGTATTTGCCGCCAGCGCGATCGACCATGACTGGCTGAATCCTGACGAACGATTTGGACGAGCGTTGTGCTGTGTCGAATGTTTGCTGAACCTTCGAAACAAGCATGACCTCGCGTTGAAGTTGTATCCGCTGCGAAAACCACCGTTTTCAAGCCGTTCACTGGGGCAGGCAGGGTTCACAGAGGATGACCGGGAAGAGCTTGGGTACCACGGACGAAAAGTGCGAGACCTTGATGTCTCACGCTACATCCGGGACAAACATCTCTGGCCGGAGTACTACCAGCGACCGTGGATCGCCTCCAGCATCAGCAACTATGTGTATTTCCCGGAGGCTATTCCTCAACCTGTCGTGTTTCAGACCGCTGCTTCAGGGACTGCCATCCTACGGTGATTCTTCCCGGCGGAAGGCACGCTTCCGGGGCAAAGCGAAACAGCCCGAGGATCTTCCCGGGCTGTTTGGTGATTTACTTATATGAAGTGATGCGCTGAATGGTCATTCAAGAATCGTCGAATCGATGAACGGGAACTGTTCCGAATTGTCGATGTAGTCCCGCATAACGCCCCCGGCGTAGAAATCCGGGTTTCGCTGAAATGTGCGACGGTTTTGAATGCTCGCAAAAAAGTACAGCTGGCCCTTGTAGAAGGCTCCATATTCGATTGAGCCTGCCTCTGCACGGTTTTTCATGTAGAGCGAAACCGGGTCGCAGCCATGAAGTCTTGGCAGGAATGCCTGGGGATCGTTCAGGAATCGGTCCCGTTCGAATTCGGAACGAAAAAAGTAGTCAACGTCTTCGAAGGTTCCAACGAATTGCTCGGTACCTTTTTCCCAGACCTTCTCCCCAATCAGTGCGACAGGTGAGAAGCCACCAAGGCCAACCATCTTGCCATCGTGTCGAACAATCAGACAGGAGCGGTTTGATTCGTCGTCAGCCTTAGAACCTGCAGACTTCTGAGGGTTCGAATGCCCGGCCAGATCGTTCAAGCGAGCGATGTAGGAATCCAGTGAGGTCACTCCCACATAGCGAGCCAGCTCACGACCATCATGAGATATGATCACTTCGGTTGGAAGAGACGCAACGCCAAAGCGGGAGACGAGGTCGCTGTGATGATCTGCATCCACGCGGACCCCCACAAATCGGTGCTTCAGCTGATCCTGCACTGCAGCCTTGTTCAGCACGGAAGACTCCATTTGTCGACACGGTCCACACCAGGAAGCCTCGAAGTGGACAATCAGCGGAACCTGCTGACGGATAGCGACTTTCTCTGCCTCTTCGAAAGAGAGCAGCCAGGTTCCGGGAAGCGCGGAATCCGGCATTCCCGATGATTGTTCGACTTGCTGGTCCGTTCGGTCAACGTTCGGGTCTGCAACGTTGTCCAGCAGGAGCCTGCTGGATGCCAGAAAAATGACCTGATGAAACGAAAATGCTGCCACGAATAGCATGCTGGTCATTGGCAATGCGTCCTTTCAATTGCTCACCCCGGCCATCCTGAAGTTGAATCGCCGCCACGGAGGAGCAGGGAACAGGGATTTCTGCCTTCCGATTGGATTCAGGATTGAGGCAGAATCGATGGTCACCGGGATATTCGGCAACCAGAACAGAGCCCAGACTGCCGGGCAGTCTGGGCGTCGATCATTAACTGTACTATGCGGAGAAATATCCCTTTGAGTCGAGGTAAGCAATCACCTCGTTCGCAAGTTCTTCAATCCCCTTACTGTCGGAATCGAGTACGAGCTCAGGCGCGTCCGGCGCTTCGTAGGGGGCATCAATGCCAGTGAACCCTTTGATCTCGCCCGCCCGTGCCTTCTTGTACAACCCTTTTGGATCACGAGCTTCGCATGTTTCCAGGCTTGCGTTCACGTAGATTTCAATGAACTCGCCTTCACCCATCACTGATCGAACCAGATCGCGATCGGCTTTGTAGGGAGAAATGAATGCTGTTGAGACAATGGTTGCAGCGTGGCAAAACAGCTTGGAGACCTCGCCGATACGACGAATATTTTCGGTGCGGTCTTCCGGCGAGAACCCAAGGTTCTTGTTGAGACCCATTCGGATGTTATCACCGTCAAGCACGAACGTGTGGATTCCCCGGGAGTGGAGAATCGCGTCTACTGCGTTTGCGACGGTACTTTTTCCACAACCGCTCAGCCCGGTGAACCACAGCACGGCACCTTTGTGACCGTTAAGTTTCTGACGCTCTTCCTTCGTCACCTGATGGTCGTGCCAAGTTACGTTCGTTGCCTTCTGTTCGGTCATTGCCTGAAAAACTCCCGGGTTCGTGCAGCAAAATTCGTTTTCGATTGCGGTTTGCCGTGTGATGGACGTCCTGCGTTACTGACGCCCCAAGGCGGCCCTACTGGCCTGAATGATAGAGGCGAACTGTTCGCAGGCAATGGATTGCGGGGCGGGTTCGGCGTTTCACCGAGACTGAGACAATCCCCGGTAACGACCAATTTGGCCTTTTTTCAATGATTTCGAGCCCATTGTGATATTGCAGCGAGCGGTCGCACCGCTCTTTGGCCATCAGCGGATGTCGGGGACCTGAACTGTCCCTGAACGCTGGTCGGTGACCGGTAGTTCCCGTTCTGAATCACATTCGGGTTCCCGATCCTGAGGCCTGCCTGGCCCTTGCATTTCGGATGGATCAAACCCGAAGGCCGCAACCTTCGCCGGGAGCAGGGGCTGCAGATCGCTAATCGATATACACAAATTCATTACTGTTCAGAAGAACCAGGCAAACCTCAGCCAGTCCTCGGGTGCGTGCGTCGCAATCCGCAAATTGGAGGTCTGCGACGAAGTGTCGGTTCGATTCCAGCAGTTCTGTAAAAGTGAACGGTTCGCCGTTCATTTCTTCAATGGCTTGACGAGTAATCTGAACGGGCGGATTGATTGCCGCATACGACAAAGATTCGTGTCGTCGTGTCATTTTGCGCCAATGGCTAAGGCATTCGTTCGACTCAAGAATATCCGGCCGCCGCCCAAACGCTGTAAGGAAGGCCTTTTCGAGAATTTGTCCATCGTCCAGCGTTGTGGGCTCATCTCGGCCGTCAGAACTCAGCAACTCAGCCGCCCAGGCGATGGCGCGGTTCTGCATGTCGTTGGAGTTCATCATCGCGAATGCCTGGGGAGTCACGGTCGACGTCTCCCGGCGCTCACACGATAAATCGGGCGATGGCTGGTTAAACACATCCATCGTCGGGTCCTTTAAACCACGAACTTTCATCGCATAAATGCTCCGGCGATGCCTCTGTTCCGGCCGAGCGGACGGTTGCCAGGCTGGCGCGTAGGTGCCCATGATCTGTCTTGGCTGTAAAGCTGCTTCCATGTTGATTTCCGGCCGAACCGGCACCCCGCCCATCCGGAGATTTAATTCACCACTCACGTGCAGTATCGAGTCCCTCATCTCTTCCGCCTCAAGCCGTCTTACCCGAAATACTGCAAGAGACGTGTTGTTCGGGTCAAGTTGCTGAACGCTCCGCGGGTCTGGATGGCTGGATGATCTCCGCCAGGTTTCGGACAGCAGTATGTGTCGATGGAGTGATTTGAATCGCATTTCGTCTTTGATGAATTGTTTGACAAGCCAGTCGAGCAACTCGGGATGAGTCGGATGCCGGCCGGTTTGTCCAAAGTTGTTTGGATTTCCGGCGATTCCCTGACCGAAATGCCATGCCCAAACTCGGTTGACAATCGACCGCATTGCCAGGACGTTCGAT
>JAGQQE010000648.1 GCA_020426345.1 Planctomycetaceae bacterium | reverse complement strand
ATTTTCAGCTGCGTGGAACGGCCTTTCATTGCTTTCGAGTCACGAGTCCGCTTCGTTGGCTCCGAATTACAAGCGACGTTCGATCCGACCTGATCGTTCGTGTACTGAAGGCCGACGATTGACTACGGCGAAAGGAATCGTCGAACACCGCTGAATTCTTCAATCGCGTCTTCTCTCAGGCATATACCCAGACCGGGACCTTCCGGGATTGCGATCAACCCCGTCTCGTCGAGCTGCCATGCAGGTTCAACAAGCTCGTCGATGAATGGAGAGCCCGTCAGGTACTCTACCATATCACTGCAGCTGAACGCCGAAACGAGCTGAAGATCCGCGGCAAGACCGACAGCAGTATTCCATCCGTGAGGAATAAACTTCACGCCAAACTCCTGTGCCATGGAGGCAACTCGGCGTTCTTCTGAAATACCACCAACTTTGGTGACGTCCGGCTGAACGATGTCGATGGCACGATTGACGAACCAGGGTTGAAATGACTGCCGGCGCGTCAGCACTTCGCCGCCTGCGATTGGAACCGGAGACACTTTTCGGAGTGCGACATGATCTTCCAGTGCATCCGGCGAAATTGGTTCTTCGAACCATTCGACATCGAAATCTGCAAGCATGTTCGCTGTCCGGATAGCCCAACTGAGCCCGTTGGGCCAGAACGCATCACTGCCTCCTGCGTCCACCAACAACCTGCATTCTGTTCCGACAGCATCCCGAGCGGCGTCGACAATGGCCCTGTCAAGTGAATGGTTCTTTCGGCCGAATGGTCCCCAGCCAATCTTAAATGCCGTGAATCCTGAGGCCTTTACTGCCTGCAGTTTGTCTCGCAGTCGGCAGGGTTCGTCCATCAGAACGGACGCGTACGGCTGAACGCGATTGCGGTATCTGCCTCCAAGCAGTCGACCGATGGGTTGGCCAACGGCTTTCCCCAGCAGGTCCCAAAGAGCGATGTCAATACCACTGATGGCATGTGTAATTGCACCCCCGCGACCAAGCCAGAATGTATTCTGGTGAAGCTTCTCCGAAACACGTTCAGGCTCGAGTGCCGTTTCTCCCAGCAGCAAGGGACGCAACTGTTCGAGCGACGCCCTGACAAGAGAGTCAGAGGTGAACGAACTTCCAACACCAACCTGACCGCATTCCGTAATCACTGCGACAAGCGTATGGACGCAGTCGTCCGGTCGCAGTTCGTGGCTCCAGCCACCTTCCGGGGTCCGACCTCTGAGTCCGGCGCAACGAACTTCTCGAATCTTCATGGCTTCGGCGGCTGCTTTGGGAGAGTCCTCAATTGCCATTCTTTTGATTGCTTCCAGCTTTTGAAGTCTCATACCCCGAGATAGATCTCTGGTAAATGCGATACATCTCCCGATACCGGGCAGGGGGGGTGGTCTGCCGAAGTGTTGTGTCCTGACTGTCGATCTGGCGATCGGTCTGGCCATCGCGCTGCTGTGCAGGTTTTCCCGGATTCATGCTTCTCAGCATTTCCTCGAACCCTTTTTGCGTCAACGACTTCTCCTGCCCGGTTTGAGATTCATTTCGCTCTGCCAGTTGCTGCCCCATTCGGTCGGTGAATGCTTTGAGGTCCTCTTCGGTCCATCCGAGCTTCTCAAGCAACTCCTGATCGACCTCTCCTCGATCCAGGTCCTGCTGGAGACGTTTTAGAACCAGGTCAGCGGCCTTTGCGACTTCTTCGATACGTTCCGTCTGGCTGTTGCTGCTGCCTGAAGTCCCGTCGCCATCGGCTCCATTACCTCTGTTCTTCCCGGCAACCCCTTCACCTGTCCTGCCACCACGCATCTCACCTTCCCGAGGTTGATCATTGGGTGAAGGATTTAGTGGACCGCTTGCGGTACCTGCAGCACCTCCGCCACCCGCTTGATCGCCGGACGACTGGTTCCCACCAGAACTACTGCCCGGTGCGCCTCCGGATCCGCCACCCTGCTGCTGACCGCTCTTTT
>JAGQQE010000647.1 GCA_020426345.1 Planctomycetaceae bacterium | reverse complement strand
TGGATTGGTGGGACGCACACGATGCGTTATCACGCGCATTATCACACGAGTGGGCTGGGTCATGTTTATCAACAGCGATACAAAAGCTTTCCGATTCAGGACGACCATCACTTCTTCGTCGTTTGCCGATATGTGGAGCGAAATGCCCTGCGTGCGAACCTGGTCGACCGTGCCGAGAGTTGGTGTTGGGGTTCATTGTGGCGATGGTGTCAGCAGCCCGAACCTGATCCCAGGCTTCTGTCGCCGTGGCCGCTTCCACGATTGCCGAACTGGGTCGAACGTGTCAACGAACCTCTTTCCAAACAGGAACTGGACGCTGTTCGTCTCTCCGCAAATCGAGGCCGTCCACTGGGAGATGAAACATGGGTGGAATCCATCGCCAGACGACTCAATCTCGAATCCACGATGCGCCCTCGAGGACGTCCAAGAGTCCGTTTTCCCGATGACGATTCAAACAAAGAGGCCTGACCCCTTTGAATTTTCGACCCCTTTGAATTTTCCCGGGAGTGATCATCATCACGCCGTGATCGCGAATGAGATTTCGAATGGCCTGATTTCTATGTGGTAAATGCGGGAACACTCGAGATTGAAAGCTTGAAACGAATGGCAATGTTAGAACGGCTACGTTTGGGTACTTGTCGCCTCAGTCGGTTGCTGCTTCCACTCGCGACTGTCTGTCTGTTCTGCGCGGAGGCACGCAGTACCACGAGTTCCGGACTCTACAGTGTCCCGGTTGGGCGATACCAGCTTGTCAGTGATGGTGCAACGACTCATGCCGTGTACGTCACTGACGCAGCCGGGAGGAATTTAACAGCAAAACTTATTGAGTATTCCGAGGCGACCGGAATACCGGGTCATCTATCAGACCCACCGAGATACCTGGTGCTTCCCAATTATCTGGTGCTGGAATATGACCATTTGAAGAGTGCGAAAGATATGCTGGGAGAACACCCGCGGTGTTTCGCAATTCGGCACGATGATTACGCCGTGACCGGCCCGCTGTCGATGCCCGAACTGGAGCGATTACTGCGTCGTGATCTCAGTGGAGAAGCATGGGAGACTGTTCCTGTCTCAAAGGGGATTTCCTTCTGGGATGTATTCCTGCTGCTGCTTCTGTACTTCGGGGCACCGTTCCTGCTTCTCACCCTGATCGTGTTTGGTCTTGTAAAGTGCGTTCGATCCTGGATCCGGCGCAGGAAGCGAGTCGCCGCCACGTGATCGCAGTGTCACATCGTTACCGATAAAATCTTGTCGTGGACAGTGCTCACACCCGATTCGAGTTGATAGCTGGAAAGGCAATGTTTTCGGTCTGAAGAGCGTGCGGCACCATGCCCGCATCTATGTCAGCAGGATTCTCCCCCCACGCCCGCAAAGACATTGATCTCAAGCCATCAAAAAGGACTGGAACATGTTGCAACAACGGACCGTTTTGGGACTTTGCCTCCTGCTCTGGGCCACCAGGTTATCGACAGCTTTGGCAGAGCCCGAGCCAAAGCCTGGAACGCAAAGGGCAATAAGGGGACATTCTACTTTAGGCTAAAAGTACAATGTCCTCTTTAGCGATTCCTAACGCAGTCGCAGCGACTTCGATGCATCGTCATCGAGAACTCCGTGGATGACTTTCGTCAGCCGCTCAGTCATCGTGGTTTGTCTTTCTTCGGGCATCTCGCCCAGGTAAATCGTGCCCAGGCGATTGCGTTTTCGGTCGTAAACCGCGAGCGTCGAACATCCTTCATCAGTGCCACCCCGCGGCTCACGATGCAGAAATAACCTGAGGTTCAAGTAGGCTGGGCCAAGATCCGGCACCGGCACACTGACCTTGCTCAGGGGGCATTCCTCTAAGCAGTCAAAGATTCAGGCAATTTGGGATGACTCACGCGAAGCACATCCGCTCGGTTCTTTCAATTGGTGCTGACGGGGACAGGTTGGCAACACAGAAAGGGCAATAAGGGGACATTCTACTTTAGAAAGGGCAATAAGGGGACATTCTACTTTAGGCTAAAAGTACAATGTCCTCTTTA
>JAGQQE010000646.1 GCA_020426345.1 Planctomycetaceae bacterium | reverse complement strand
TTGTCGAGTATCGCGCACACGCCCAGTTTGGTGACGGCAGCGAAGGTGTGTATCACAAAGTCGACCTGGGCATGATCGAGGCCTTTCTGCTCGATCCTCGGACCTTTTCCCAAACCGCCCCCTCGCCGGTCGACAAGACTCAGCCAACCTGTTTTGGCGCTGACCAGTGGAACTGGTTGCTGAAGAGCCTCCGCGAATCGAAAGCACCTTTCAAAGTGCTTGCCATGGGGGCAATCTGGCAGGACAAGAAGAACAAGGAAACAGACGATCTGTTTACCTACTGGTACGAACGGGACGCGCTGCTGGACTTCATCAAGACGGAACAGATTTCGGGAGTTGTCTTATTGGGTGGAGACATCCACCTAGCCAGACACTTAGTCCATCCCCAGCGTGTCGGCTACAACCTACACGACTTCATCATTTCTCCAGGACATTCAAAGGTGATTACTGCGCTCGACGTTTATCACCCGTCGCTGGAGTGGTCGCTCGTCGAAGGCGGGCAATTCCTGACTCTCACAGCCGACGGGACTCTTGACGCCCCAATATTAACTGCCGAATTTCGGCAGCCGAACAGCGTCATCAATCGCAAGATCGAAATTCCGTTGAACGAAATGGTATCTCCTCCGAAGGTAGATACACAACGTGATTTACGGACTCATTGGTCCTTCGAGAAGGGATTCTCCAACGACTCGATACTTGGAGAGCGCATTGACGCCGAGCCGAATAATGGCGTGGAGATTGTGCAAACCGACGGGATAAGGGGAAAAGCTGTCCGATTTGTTGCAACGAAACAACAGTTTCTCAGCATTCCACGCAGCTTCCTTGACGATAATTCGGCAGAACACTCTGTCTCGCTATGGTTCAAGCCGAGCAGTCTTCCGGAACATGGTTCTGGCTTGCGGTCATTTCTCCTGGAGAGCACCGCTCAGGGGACACCATCGAATACGAGTGCATGGCACCTGTCGCTGGGCATGCGGGCTGCCACTGATCCAGGCAAGGTCAATTTGCAGTTGTATACACACACGCTCAGACCAGCCAGCGAACCGGAAGCTGCCCCAACCGCCATCTCGCAAGGTCCGTTCGACACGCTGGTCGATCGCGACAAACTGCTCAACAACTGGAACCACGTGGCCTTCACGTTCGACTCGCAGTCGCTCACACTTTTCCTGAACGGAAAGCAAACTAAACAGTACCTGTTGCCAGTCCCTGGACCCGCATCAGAATTTGGCGGTTTGGTCATCGGTGGCCACCGTGCCGGGACTGGGCGTAACTATGACGGACTGATCGATGAGGTGACGGTCTGGCAACGGGTATTGAGTATGACAGAGCTGGAAGAACTCTTCGAGTCGCAGGACAAGCAATAGACCCAGGGAATATGCACGAAATGAAGCTGATTGGTCGCCGCCGACTGGCTTCAAGACGGTAAGCCAGACGCATCGATCCCTACACTTATCCACGACGTCGATGCCACAAAAATCAAAGACTAATGTTGAAATGCCATGTTCAGCCAATGGCAGATTCACGACGCCGCAGGACCTGCGTGACTCGAGCTCTGCTGAAACCGAGTCAACAAGCGAATTCAGCCCGTGTCGAAACCTCCCGCGAATCGAGAAGCCACTGATCGAAGCGAGTTGTTTGAGGCGCATCGGCGCGTGGCTTCTTCGGCTTGTGTATTGGCCTCGGAATTGCCTGAATGGGGTTCCACCGGCAAACTTCATTCAGGGTGATCAACCTAAATTGTTGGCTCAGAAGGCTCCGCGTTCAGTCAGGCCGTGTTCGCATAGAGTGCGAGTCGGGGAACTCAGGGACATTGTTCGAATAGAGAAAGCAGGTCGGGGCTTTCGCGCGTTCCGCATGATCCGGCAGATTATTGCTGTGCAGCGCCTTACTTTGCGGCTGCACCGGTCGCAAACAGGCTGACGATTGAGTGCGCAAGCTCGGGCGTCAGGTATCGCCCGGGTCTCGACCTGCGTGAGAACAGATTCAATGGTTGATCCACCATGCTGCAAAAAGTCAGCGCAA
>JAGQQE010000645.1 GCA_020426345.1 Planctomycetaceae bacterium | reverse complement strand
AGAATCGTCTTTTGCACCTGTTGCGGATGACTGATCTCCAGCACAGATTCCAGTGCAGCTCCGACAACAGCAATCGCTGCGTTCGAGTACTTTGTGCGTGTCTCTGGTTTGTATACCAGCGACGTCCTGTTGAGACTCTCAATGGTTGCCCGAAGAGTAGGCTCCGTTGAATCGAAGTAGTTTCCAACCGGAGATTCTCGTACCAGTCCTGAGCGATGGGCCATCATCTGTCGCAGTGTCAGGGCAACACCATGTGGATTGTGAGGTGCAAAATCAGGCACGTATGTTTCAATCGGGGCATCCAGGTCCAGCTTGCCCTGTTCTACCATCTGCATGACGGCGATGTCGGTGAAGAGTTTCGATATCGAACCAACTCGATAAATCGTCTTTGCTGTTGCAGCTTCAGTCTGGTTGGCATCCTGAAAGCCAAAGCCGTCTTCCCAAACCACATGGTCTCCGTCGACCAGCGATATGGAGAAGGCCGGCAGTTGTTTGGTTGTGACTTCGTGCTGAATGGCAGCCACAAGCTTCTGGATGGCTGACGAATAGTCGTGTACGCCCGCCGCGGTAGTTCCGGCGTCTGCAACTTTTAGTCGTAATGACGCCTGATCAGCCGGCTCCGAGGTCTGTGAAAACGCATTTGGGCAAACTAAATCCGGGACGGCCGTCAGAACGGCCGTGAAGACAAACATCCATCGTAAAAGGCTGATCATGAGCTTCTGCCTGTTGGGATTCCGGGGAGCCTGAGTTACTCGGTTCACAGTAACTGTTCCCGGATCACTTCACCAGCTTCGGTGTGGCGGTATCCGATGTCATTTCGCGAGGCAGTTGAAATACGTCGCCGGCTGCGTTGCAGAAATAAAGATGCGAGTCGGACGGTTTTCGACCATGGCCATCTGCCCAGATTCCAATGAAATCCGGATGTGCGTTCAATGCGCGACGGACATACGTGTGATTCATGGAACTGCCGCTTGTCAACTGTCGCTGTTTCACCCACGTCACGCCCTGATCCCGGCTTTGCCACATCGCGATTTCACCTCCCGGGTTGTAAGGTTGAGCTCCGACGGATGTGGGAGCAATCACTCGCCAGTCGTCATCGGCCTGGATCCACAATTCCCCCATGTCATAATTGTTGTCTGACGTGGTGATGGTGGAAAACTTCCAATCCATCCCCGTCCAGCGAGCCAGCGTCCAGGTACGTGGATCATTGTCTGGTCCGGATTCGTAGCCTTTGCTCGTGATGTAAAGAAGGATGGGATTCTTCTCTGCGTCGTAACGCAGATCTTTCAGATAGACGTTCAGCCCTTCGGCTTCGTAGTCACGTACCAGCGCGTCGTTGACCGCGCTGGTCAATGGCAACGAAAGCACGGTTCCGTTCGCCGTTTGCCAGGATTTCCCGTGATTGCTGGTTTCAACGTAATAGAGATTAGTGCGCCAGTTAAGACCTTTCCCCTGTGGATGGTAATTGAACATTGACCCCAGTTTCGTTCCTGAAATCCCGGTGACCTGATAATGACCTTCACCGATGGCGGCAATCCGCTGCCATTCGCTCCATTCGACGCCGTCAGGACTGTTCATGAAACAAATGGTGCGTGCGGCCGGGTAGTTGTATCGTGTGAAGAACACATGGAATCCGGCATTCGGGGAATGCCACACTTGCAGGTAAGAAAAATTGTCGATGGGGACGGAGCTGCCCTGATCCCGGCGAGTTGCGTTCACTAACTGAAAATGGCTGATGTCGTATGGTTGGGCACTTCGGTGAATATAAGATGGGCGAGACCGTCCGTGGGACGTGGAGAAGATCCAGATGTAACCATCGGTGTCCACACTGATGACCGGATTATCGTGCGCATCATCGGTTTTCTTGTCCAGCAGCAACGTCGGACGCGGACAGGTGCCGGTTGAGTGGTCAAAATACGAAACCATATGCAGCAGCTTCTGGCTGTTGTCCGAAGGTGCGCCGCCATAGCAAAAGAACGTCTTGTGAACTTTCGGGCAATAAATCGCAAACGGTTTGTGCTTGGCGCAGTAAGTCCCCATTCCACCGCTGTACT
>JAGQQE010000644.1 GCA_020426345.1 Planctomycetaceae bacterium | reverse complement strand
TGGCAAACCTCTCGAAGAGAATGGTAAAGCGACTACCTTTCTCGGCCCATGGCACGCGAACCTGCTTCACGCCATGCCTAGTCTAGTCTAGTCTAGTTGTCCGTTGAAAAACCGGGACAGGCACGCAGGACGACTGGAAACCATCGTGTTCTAAGGTCTCCTGCTCGAGCCGGTCCCGTTTTCAACAGGCTGTTAGGGTTGCGTCGGGTCACCATGATCGGTGAGCTGCCCTGGTGTATCACCTTGCATCAGGATGAATCTGTTCTTGTCGGTCCCCCAGATTCTTACAGCCATGGGTGACACAACAGCAATTCGACGAGAGCTGAAGTATCGACTCCGGGGATGCTCGGAGTAAAAGCGAATCAATATGGAAGAGATGAAATCCATAGCGACGTTCATGTCGTCATCGCACTTGCTTTTAGGAATCGAGAACGGGCTGGATTCCCATAATGCTTTTGCCTCCACGGGGGAGGTTTCGTCCCAGTTTCCGGTTCCCTGAAGTACAACCTGAAAATGGCGGTCGGATTCCGTGAGCCTGTATCGAAAATCCTTGCAGCGACCGGGTGGCTTCCGCATGCCACCCTTCCAGGTCCCAAAGGCGGCGAGATAATCAACGCCACCAAAAATCCTGTCGCCAGTGCGATGAACGATCAGCCTGCTATCGGAATCGACCTCCAGAGAATCCGCTTCAAACGAGTCCTCGGAATCAAAGTTGAATCCATCGTCCAGAATCATCACGTGTACGTACTGATCATTCGTTCTCCCAATGAATTCTAATTCTCCACTTTCAATGCGATGCTCAATTCCGCAGCGAAGATTCAACCCGGAAAGCAGTTCAAATGAACGAGGCACGCATTGCTGTAATTCGGTCACAAACTTTCGGCAGCCTTTACCATTTCTGACGGCCGGAGCAATACTCCCGCTCCACCACGTCGTGACAAGGGGAGGGACGAAGCGCTCGCGAGGGTCCGGAACGAACCAGCTGACATCCACCTGTTCGATGGCATCACGCTGATAGATTTCCTGATGAGCCGTCGAAGCAAATTTGCAAAACAGCTGAAAATCAAACAGGTCTTCAAAGGCCGTCATGTCATAGACCGCCAGATACAGACTTCGCTCACCGTGGCGTTTCCAGCGAATCGTCCGGCACACAGATTTCGCGGGGAAAGGACAGAGCGGCCCTTTCGCCTCAAACTCATGGCATCGCTGCATCGCGTGGTTTACGAAGTCAACTTCGCTCTCAAACTGCCGACGACACTGCAATTGCTGGCAGATTTCTTGCAGACCCATGAACAAATGCCTTTCAGCCCTTCCATCACCCAATCCATAAGACGGCCCGCGAATCGTCGCAGGCAAGAGCCCTTCAGTTTACCTGACGACGCGGCATTCAGGAGACGACCTGCAGCAGAATTCTAACCAGAACGCCGATGGCTCAGGAGTGATAATTTGCCCCGAAACGGTACACAGAATTTGTCTTGACGGGTGGGGTCCGAGTTTCCCCCTTCGACTCAAACGATGCCTCTCTTGTGCCAGGCAACGGCAGCAAACCACTTTCGGACGAGCCTCATCAAGAAAGTCGGGTCAATATCGACAGATTCGAAAACTCACCTTCTTTCCTGCGCCCCGAAATGGACAATGGATAATGAGTGACTCATCGGTTGAGCATCTGGAGACGCAGATGTGTCTCAGAGGCAATCAGTGAGAATTTATTACGAGGAGGGCAAATCGATGCAGACGTGGCGATGGGTATTTCTTTTGACGTTCGTGATGACACTGGGATGCATTGTCGGCGACCAGTTGACAACAATCACCATCCAGCCGGACGGTTCGACAGACGTGGTCACATGGCGATCCAATCAGCATTCGACTTCGACTGGTGATGACGCAGTCCGAGAACTCGCAGAGTACAAGGCCCGATTCGATCAACAGAATGGGGACGAATTCAATCACATTCGAAGAGCCGATGGAGAAATCATTCAGTCAGTCTGGCTCCGCGAAAATGCGCCATTCGCAAACGTGATCAAAGCCAGGCTACCCAGCGCAGAATCGCTCGAGAAGTACTTCAGCAATCCCCCC
>JAGQQE010000643.1 GCA_020426345.1 Planctomycetaceae bacterium | reverse complement strand
CATTGCGCCAACACTTTCGCGCATTTCGCTGATCGCCGCGCAATCGCAGCAGTACGCCGATCGCCTGAAATCGCTTGGAGCAAGAACAGATGCGTTATGGGTCACGGGATCGATCAAATTCGATGGCGTGGACACCGACCGGGAAAACCCCAAAACGACCGCGCTTCGGCAGGCACTGGGCCTTCAGGCCAATCAACTGATCTTTATCGCGGGTAGCACGCAGGAGCCTGAAGAAGAGCTTTGCCTGCAGGCCTGGCTGCAGCTTCGAAAGGAATTCCCGAATCTTCGATTTGTCAGCGTTCCACGGCACAAAGAACGATTCGAAGATGTTGCCCAGGTATTTCTTCGTCACAACGTGCCTTTCATCCGCCGATCACATTTGATGGATCCCGAATCCAGACTCCGCCCTGCGACAACTCACGCTGAATCCGGCGCCGAACTGCCCGCCATTCTACTGGACACCATTGGTGAACTCAGCGCCTGCTGGGGGCTGGCCGACATCGCCTTCGTCGGCGGAAGCTTTGGTAACCGGGGTGGTCAGAACATGATCGAACCCGCCGCGTATGGCGCAGCGGTACTGTTTGGACCCAACACGTCCAATTTCCGCGACGTCGTTGCGTTATTCCGGGCAAACCATGCCTGTGTGCAGCTCAGTTCACCCGATCAGCTTTTGCCAACGCTGCACACACTGATTCAGGATCGCCAACAGCGTAAGAACTTTGGGCAGCGAGCTCAGAATGTGGTGCTCTCACAACAGGGCGCTACACTTCAGACAGTGGAGCTGCTGCGATCGCTGATTGACGATCTCAATACAAGTCGCCAGCCGTCTGACGGCCAGATCGCCGCCTAGTCCGCCACCATTCGCCAGGAATTGGCGTGCCCGAAAACGGACTTCAATGCTGACGTAGCGTTCTGTTCTGCAGATCTGCTGAAAGCGGCTTCCACAGCCCCGAATCGGCACGTATTCTGTGGGACACACTGATCGACAGGTTCCGCTGCCGATACCCTCGCCTGCCCCACCCCTCCACGCTGGACGCGTGCCTCATGAGTACCAATCTTGATCCGATTGTGGCCGCAAAGCTTCGGCAGTTTGCTCGTCGAAGACGCTGGCTGATTGTTGCCCGCGGAATCTGCGCAGGACTCGTGACATTTCTTACGTGTCTGACGATCGCCGGATTTGTTGACTGGTACTGGCTGCTGGAAGATTCGTTTCGCTACGCGCTGACGGCAGGTGTGTATGCTCTCACAGCGATCGTCGTCTGGCTGACGTCTGTCCGCCGTTTGATGCGGCCGCTTGATCGGGAAGAAATTGCCGCTCAGGTGGAACTGGCGGAGCCGCAACTGAAAGAGAATCTGTTATCCGCTGTTGAACTCGCCGTGGAAAACCCGGGCACCGTTCACGATTCACCCCTGTTCCGCAGTTTGCTGCAGGGCAGCGTTGCGACGCAAATGGGTCGTCTTAAGATCCCGTCATTGCTGCCCGTGCAACTGGTCTTCCGCTGGCTTATCGCAGCCGGAATTCTGGTCGCCACCGGAACCCTCCTTCTGACATCATCAGATGATCGCTTTCGGCGGCTCGCCGTCCGCACGATTCTTCCCGGAGCAAACATCGCTCGCGTATCACGCATTCGTGTCGAAATCCTCGAACCAACACCCCAGTCAAAACTGATGGCCGAAGATGAAACCGTTGCCGTGGTCGTTGCCGTCAGTGGTGGCACCGTCGATGAAGTAACGCTGGAGATTTCGACAGCATCGGATGGCGTAGCTCGCCAGATCATGCGTCACCGAGGTGGTGGTTCCGATCATAAGGATGAGTACACCGCCAATATTCATGTGATGGACGAAACGGTGGAATATCGTATTCTTGCCGGCGATGCCATCACTCAGAAGTTTCGGCTGGAATCGCGGCCGCGGCCCCACGTTATCACATTTCAAAAGACCCTGAATTATCCCGACTACAGCCTTCTGCCACCCAGACAACTCGCGGAATCACATGGCGACCTGATTGCCCTTGAAGGCACTCAAGCCAGCCTTTCCCTGGTCATGGATCAGCAGGTTTCGATCGCCGAACTGGTGATCGATCCGATAGATT
>JAGQQE010000642.1 GCA_020426345.1 Planctomycetaceae bacterium | reverse complement strand
CTCGACAGGCAGAAGCCAGCGTTCAACCGGTCGCGGTCGGAGAACTACTCCAGGAACTGCAGACGCTGCTTCAGTCGGATCTGGACGCTCGCAACCTGTTGCTGGAAACCCCCGGTCTGAATGATCCGACAACCGTTCTGGCTGATCGAGACCAGTTGCGACAGGTGCTGTTCAACCTGCTGCAAAACGCCATCGCCTTTGCGCCGGAAGGAAGTTCCATTGCGGTATCGCTGTCGAAGTCCGCGCGGGGAATGTTTCGCCTGGAAGTTTCAGATCAGGGACCTGGCGCGGCTGACGAAATCATTGATTCGCTGTTTGAACCTTACGTGACGAAACGTCCGGGCGGAACCGGTCTGGGTTTATCGATTGTTCGTCGCATTGCGGTCGCTCATGACTGGACCGTCGGCTACAAATCGGGGAACCCGGCAGGAGCAATCTTCTGGATCGACGGAATCCGCAGTGCATGAAGCTCGCCGCGGCTGTAAGAGAAGCAGGCGTCGCCATACGACGCAGTGAATTGACAAGAGAACAGAAATTGGAATGACGAAGACTGCCGCCACGAATCATGTCCTGATGATTGTCGATGATGAACCGTCTCAGCGAAAACTGATCGGGGGGTTCTTCCAGACCTTCGGGTTCACGATCGTTGAGGCGCCTTCAGCAGAACAGATGCTGACACTCATCGCATCGCAGGCTCCGGACATGATTCTGCTGGATGTGCGTTTGCCCGGGATCAGTGGCATCGACGCGTTACCACAACTTCGAGAACAGCTTCCGTCGACTCCGGTCATCCTGATCACCGCCTATGCTGATGTGCGGCAGGCGGTGGCCGCCGTCAAAAGTGGAGCAGACGATTATCTGTCAAAACCCATTGATCTGGACGAATTGAAAACGGTCGTCTTTGATGCCCTGGGAATTGATTCAAGCGTTAACAGCAGCCCGGGAAAGCCGCTGCCGGAAGTGCCGGCTGACTTCGTCTTCGAAAGTCGCGCGATGCGGCAACTGCTCGAAACAATCGCCGTGGTCGCGCCGTCGGATGCCGCGATTTTGATTCAGGGGCCCAGTGGAGTTGGCAAAGAACTGATCGCTCTGCTGATTCATCAATGGAGCCCGCGAGCGTCACATTCTCTGGTGGCGACCAACTGTGCCGGCCTGACAGCGACACTAATTGAAAGTGAGCTGTTTGGTCATAAGAAGGGGGCTTTTACCGGCGCTTCTGCAGAACGCATGGGCCTGTTTCGAACGGCAAGCGGCGGCAGTTTGTTTCTGGACGAGATCGGTGAGATGCCGCTGGAGATGCAGCCAAAATTACTGCGAGCAATCGAAACAAAACAGGTCACGCCCGTCGGTGACGATCGTTCTGTGAAGGTCGACACACGTCTGATTGCAGCGACCAATCGAAATCTGCTGGACGAAGTCAACGAAGGCCGGTTTCGTGAAGATCTGTATTACCGCATTAACGTCGTGGAACTGATCGTGCCGCCGCTGACCGACCGGCGCGAAGATATCCTTCCGCTGGCCAGGCATTTCGCGAGTCAGTTTGCCAATCGCCAGGTACGGCTGTCTCCACAGGCATCGCAGGCCATGCTGACTCACGCGTGGACCGGAAACGTGCGAGAGCTGCGGAACGCCATTCAGCGAGCGTGCCTGCTGTGCCAGGGCGATGTGATCATGCCCGAACATCTTCCCGCCAATATCGCGGTGAAAATCAGCGACGCCCCGCCCGACACCGGTCGCCTGTCTCAGGTGGAAAGAGCCACCATCCTGGCCACGCTGCAGGAATGCGACGGCAATCGTACCCACGCCGCCAAAAAACTGGGCATCAGCCGCCGAGCCCTGATCTACAAGCTCAGGGAGATCGAAGAAGAACAGGGGTGAAGGGGCGGCAAACAAAGGGAGGGGTCGGCAAACGGGGTCAGGTGTCTTTGATTGACCTCGGATGCCGGATGCCGTTCGGTCGTTCCTCAGCGAAGCCGTCGGGAAGCAATAGTGCTTCCAGCAAACCACCTCCCTGGGGCCGCCAGGCCGTTTCTCACTCCACCGGAAACACCCTCGCCGGTCGAGCGGAACCGGGACGCAGTGCTTTCGACCACGCCAT
>JAGQQE010000641.1 GCA_020426345.1 Planctomycetaceae bacterium | reverse complement strand
GGCTGATCGCTGGCAGACTGTCGAGGTTTCTTAATCCGCGCACTTGTTATCTTCATCGCGATATTCACTCATTCCAAAGGGACACTGGCACATGAAACAATCGGTCTTATCCCCTGTTTTCCACGCGTCATCGAGCGGCATTTTGCGAACGGCTTTCGTTCTCTCACTGGTATCAGCTGCGATTTTCGGATCAATGTTCGACAGTGCGCCGCTGGCAGCGGAAGCCTCCCGCGACGAACTGGCTCTGCCCGCAACTGACGATGGTCTTCCGGGGGCAGGCCCGATTCGCCGCTACGATTGGTTTGAGAAGCTTTGGCTGAATCGCCGGACTGCCTTTGCAGAGAATGCAGCGCAGGAGAAAGGATCCGTCGTTTTTTTTGGCGATTCGATTACTCAGGGATGGGGCGGTCGGCTGGCTCGGGCATTCCCCGAATTCAAATCCGCGAACCGAGGAATCAGTGGTGATACCACGCGTGGAATGTTGATACGCCTCCAGCAGGATGTTCTGTCGTTGAACCCGGCGGCCATTGTGATACTGGCCGGGACGAATGATCTTGAAGAAGGAGCCAGCGCCGAAGTCATTGCTGGCAATCTGCAACTGATTCTGGATGCCATTCGTGAGCACAATGATCAAACGCCGGTCATTTTGAATCTGGTCTTTCCAAGTTCTGAAAGCAAGAAGCGATCTGCTGACGACATCCGAAAAATTAATCTGCTTTTTCAGGCGGCGGTGAAGGCAAACCCTCAGGTGACCGTCATCGACACCTGGACTCTGTTTGCAAATGAAGACGGCAATGCCAGGAAAGCGGAATTCCCCGATCTGCTGCACCCGAATGATGCGGGTTACGATAAGTGGATCGCCGCCCTGCGACCTGTGCTGGCGACGCTGGGATTCACAGAAACTGCGAATGACGACTTTGTGCCGGAAGAGGGCTTCAGCAGCCTGTTCAACGGCAAAGACCTGACGGGCTGGGGGTATCGCCCATCTTCAGAACAGGACATCAAATCGCGTGAACGCTGGCGAAAAAACAACCCGGATGCACCTCCGTGGCCCATCATTACCGAAGCGATTTCGTTCGATGGCAAGACTGTAAGCTCTGATGGACGGTACGTTGCCAGGAACGGTCGATTGATCGTGACGACTCCTATGGAAGGACGTCGCATTCAGCAGATCTGGACCACGCAGGAGTTCCCGGGCAACTTTGAGCTCCGGCTGCAGTTCCGCGCAACACCAAATGCTGACAGTGGAATTTTTATCCGTAAACCACAGTTGCAGTGCCGAGATTATGTGCTCGCTGGCCCCTGGAAAGAACTGAAGAACTACAAGCCCCAGGACTGGAATGATGTCGTCATCGTTGTGAAGAACGGTGTGGCTCACTGTACCTGCAACGGCGAAGTGCTGGAGGCCGAGTTTCAGGTTCCCGAGACGGGGCCAATCGGGCTCGAAGGCGATCGCGGTCAAATGGAATACCGTCGCATTCGCATACGGCAGTTGTAGGATTTGGATCATTCGCATGAAGAATCGCCTTCATCCATTCGGCCGAAGTCGGATCCTGTGGTCCCCAGGTTCTGTGGGCTGCCTGATCATGGTGTTCGCGGCGGCCGTGGCGAGCACGGTTACCAACAGCCATGCAGGCTTCTTCTTTCAGGGTGAGAAGGCAGCCGACGATACGGCTGAAACCGAATTGGCGAATTTGAAGGCGGAGAAAGACGACGAACTGGATTTGGCGACAGAACGGCTGTTGCAGATCCTGCGTCGTCGTCCGCATTTCGGGACGGCTTTTGATCGGCTGTACCAACAGCTGGCGATTGACCAGCAATTGTCAACAACAATAGACCGTCTCGCGGTGGAAGCCGATGGTGGGGCAAAGGATAACTCCGCTTCCGCAGCGACGTTGGCTGGCATGCTGCAGCTGCACCGAGGGCATCAGAAACAGGCCATTGCCTTACTGCAAACAGCCACATTGCGACAGCCTGATGACGCCATCGCCCACTGGTATCTGGGCAAAGCGTTTATCGTGGACCAGCAACGTGAACCAGCCGTCGCCGCTTTGCGTCGTGGGCTCGAACTTCCCGCATCGCGTGGCGATTTGATTGATA
>JAGQQE010000640.1 GCA_020426345.1 Planctomycetaceae bacterium | reverse complement strand
CGTCGGACGCAGCGTCCTTATTACATTTCAGCGGTTGCGACGACATGATTGCTTCGGACGCAGAATCGTATGTCGAAATCACGTCGCGTCTCGCCGGAGATATCAATCGATTGGCCAGCATTCGGCGGACGCTCCGACAAACGATGGCTCGATCCGCCTGCAACGGCTCACAGTTCGCAGTCGACGTAGAAACAGCCTATCGAAGAATGTGGAAGCGTCACTGTGGAATGCCAAACGAACTTGAAATCGTTGAACGTGAGTCAGCTCCTTTGGTCTGATGAGACTCTCTTTCAGGACGCCGAGAATCCAGACTGCCAGCCCATGATTGACTTTTGATGGTTCGCTTCTGCCAGATCGCTTTTTGTTTGAATTGGGAGCAAGGCAAAACGGCGATGAAAAACATTCCGTCTCAAGCACTGAAGGCTGCGTGAATGAAGTCTGCAGTCCGTCATTTTGCGGCCTTCGGTGGAAGACCGATCTTCGAAAGACCGTTACACGTTGGTGCCCCGAACGTGATCGATACGGAATCGCTTGTGACCGAACTGCGGTCAGTGCTGATGTCCGGCACACTGACAAACAACGGTCCACGCGTGCGGGAATTTGAATCTGTCGTCGCCGCGATGACGAATTCGCGGAATTGTGTGGCGACGTGCAATGCCACTGTGGCGCTGCAGATCGTCGCCAGAGCGATGGATCTGACCGGCGAAGTCATTCTGCCTTCGTTCACCTTCATTGCGACGGCGCACGCAATGCAGTGGGTAGGACTGACGCCTGTTTTTGCCGATGTCGATCCGGTCTCCCATACGCTCTGCCCGGTCTCTGCAGCACAGTGTATTTCTGCCCGTACGTCTGCATTGCTGCCGGTGCATCTCTGGGGGAACTCGTGTGACGTCGAGTCTTTGTCAGAACTTGCCGAGCGGCACAACCTTAAGTTGTTTTTTGATGCAAGCCATGCGTTCAACTGCCGTCGGAACCAACGTCCAATC
Organism: Planctomycetaceae bacterium; assembly: GCA_020426345.1. Taxonomy (GTDB): domain Bacteria; phylum Planctomycetota; class Planctomycetia; order Planctomycetales; family Planctomycetaceae; genus F1-80-MAGs062. Next base: position 1,152 of record JAGQQE010000640.1, on the reverse strand, counting down.
GGAACTTTTGGTCAGGCTGAAGTGTTCAGTTTTCATGCGACCAAGTTTGTTCACGCTGTCGAAGGAGGAGCCATCGTTACGAATAACGATGAATTGGCGGAACGTTGCCGAATGCTGCGCAGTTTTGGGTTCTCCTGCATGTCTGAAGTCAGTGATGTCGGAACAAATGCAAAAATGAATGAACTCTGTGCCGCAGTTGGGCTCAAGTCGCTGGATTTGATTGATCTGCTTCAATCGATCAATCGCCGGAATCAGCAGTCGTATCGACGACACTTATCCGGAGTCTCCGGTGTCCGGCTGATCGACCGGAACGCGAATGACTTCACGAATGGCCAATACGTTGTACTGATGATCGACGAGAATGCATTTGGGTTGAGTCGCGATCAGGTCATCAGATTTCTCCGGGCTGAAGGCATCTTTGCCAGAGCATACTTCTCGCCGGGATGCCATCGGGCTGAGCCGTACTGCAGGTCTGCACTTCATACTCCTGTTCCATTGCCGATTACGGAACAACTTGCGGCAAACATCATGCAACTGCCAACAGGAAGTGCTTTGGGCAATGAGCAGATTCAGGCGGTGTGTCACCTTCTGCAACGGCTCCATCGTCAACGCCGTGAGGTTTCCCGCGAAATTGAACGGAGGGGCGGCCAACTCGCGTCGCACCCGCACGATCCATTGATTTCTGCGCCCCTGTTGCGCGAAGCGGCATGAGACCCAAGATCTCGCCTGTCTCCGGTTGAGTCATCCAGCCGCAACTGCACCGCGCATGCCGTGTTGCTGCGAGCAGGTACCACCGAAGTCGTCAGCCAGCGGATGTCTTTGTATTTCGCATATCAGAGCGATTCGATGGTGGTGGCGAAACGGCGCGAGGGCTATCCTGAGGCTGGACGAGTGTTTTGGCCATTTCAGACGCATCGACGTCCACACAGACCGCCTGTTCTCATGAGCATTGCAGTGGTCGCAATTTTTCGGGATCGTTGAAATGACAGAGAAGAAACCTGATTCCCTGCTTCCAAAGGACTGGCGTGGTCGGATGAATGTTTCGTCCGTACCCACAGGCCAGAATACCCGTCACGGTACGTCTGATACAACACCAGCGACACAAATGCAGACAACGCAATCCGGAAAGCCATCGCGCCTTGTGTCACTGGA
>JAGQQE010000639.1 GCA_020426345.1 Planctomycetaceae bacterium | reverse complement strand
GTGTCAGCGTCTTTGACTTTGTTCCCTTTCAGCCATCGGCAACTCACGATCGGGTTGGCGTACCATCCACGACAGAAGCCTACCATTGCGCTTTTGGTGGAGATGGTTCGGGAACCGGAATTGATCTGAGTGAGCCTGTCGAATTCTTAAGACTGCTTCATGCCCTGGAGATCGACCTGGCCTGCACGACGTGCGGCAGCCCCTACTACAATCCACACATTCAAAGGCCTGCACTCTTTCCGCCTTCCGACGGCTATCAGCCTCCCGAAGATCCATTGGTCGGTGTTCACCGGCAAATCATGGCCACCGCCGAGCTCAAACGACGTTGCCCGGAGATGATCGTCGTCGGCTCCGGCTATTCGTACCTTCAGGAGTGGCTGCCAAATGTTGGCCAGGCCGTGCTTGAGAAAGAGATGGCCGATAGTATCGGCCTGGGCCGGATGGTGCTTTCATACCCGGAACTGCCCGCAGATGTCCTGTCAGGCCGACCGATGGCCCGAAAAAAGATCTGTCGCACATTCAGTGACTGCACAACCGCGCCCCGAAATGGAATTGTTTCCGGGTGCTTTCCCCTGGATCCGTTTTACAAATCGATGCCGGAGCGCGAGCAACTCATCGCCGCGAAAGAACAACAGGGCACTATCTGATCAGAGTTCCAGATGATCAGTGCTGATTTCCAGCAACGGGAACAGATGTGGCACCAGGAACCACATCTTGCCGGAGCCCATCGCGTGGTCTATTTGCGGGACAGCAATACGGTCTGCTGATAGCTCAGGAATGGCAGCTGACGGACGCTTTGACTGGCGGCAGCGTGGTCCCATCGAGCAATTCGTCGTCGGTCGTCATCATCAAGGCCCTGACGAAACTGATGCTGAGCTCGAATGTGCAGCGATTCTGACGGTCGAAGATCCAGTTCAATCGCGACCGGGACCCGCGTTTTCAGCTCTCGCAGCGATTTGTTCAGTGCAAGGCGAGGCTCCGGGAAAAAACTTCCCGGGTGCAGCACATGATTCAGCCGCGCAGTCCAGTCCGCATACTGCAGGTACGTCTCCACCTGATCTGCATTCTGCCAGGGTTGAGTTTCCACCCGATAATTCCACGAAGACGAGGTCAGCTCGAGGTGACCATTCATGGCTTTGTAGTCTCTTCTGAACTCAGGATTCAGCTGAAATCGAAGATTCGTCGCAACGGCCTCTGCGGATGGGTTCCTCTGCTGTGCCAGCTCCTGCAGGTACTGTTCAACGGTTGGCACTCTCTTGTCCAGATGACGACGGATTTCTTCGAAACTAATGGTCGTCGTCAGCTCTCGTGCCACATTCAGGATGGTGAACTTTTTCTGCATGGGATCAAAAATGATGACCTCATCCGCAGCATCGATGTAGTCGTAGACACGTCCATTGCTGAACAACGACAGGCTGCTGGATAACACCGAATCCGCACCACCAGCTCCTGCAACATTGTACACGTGCGTAGAAACACGAAATCCCTGAGCAACCACGCTCGCTGGATGCAGAAACAGCGAAGAAGACACAGCAATGCAAACGGATAAGACCCGGGCAATTGACCATCGTGGACCAGGGGAGCGATTCATATCTGCGACCTGTTCGAGATGCCGAAAGGTGAGAAACACGGGGAACATTCAGAGGGGACCGGACGTTACCTGGAAACGTCAATCACACTCAACACCGAGAAATAGAACACCCGAAGTTCACGCGAAAGTCACTCGGCGAATTGCTTCTGGTCCAGCAGAATCTACCGGCCGTCAGGATACTCGAACGGTTCAATTCAACCATGCCGTGAGATCCTGAAGCCCTCAGCCCCAGCAATCGCAACCGACAGAGTGCCCGGTGCCGTCACGGTTTCTTTTCACGTTTTCGGCCCTGAAGCGGCGTTTTCAAGGACGCGCGTTCTATTCCTGATCTCGTTGGGACGGAAACATGGAAAGGGAACCAAAGCTCACTGTTCGATTCGCAAATCTCCGTCAGTCTCTCAAATCAATTGAGGACCCCGCCTGCTCCGGCAAATCCTGCGGATTGTTGTTTTCGCAAACGAAAACAGCCGCGAAACGATCTGAAACTCACTTGCAATCATTCTGATCCGCAGTTAACTTCCCCCCTCGCCCTGACCGAATAACGGTGCAGGAAGCAAACTTTTCCTCTGTAGCT
>JAGQQE010000063.1 GCA_020426345.1 Planctomycetaceae bacterium | reverse complement strand
CTCGAAATCTCCAGGCGGGCAAAATACGACACCACTTGAAAAGCAGAACGCGACATACTGATCGGAGACCAGAATTCGAATACAACGACCGGGGGCCTCGGAATTCATTACAATGCGGCTGCGAATGGATTCGAACTGTGCTCCAAGGTAAGGATCGATTCGCACGTAGCCGAAATCGTTGGTCATTCCGGCAAGGATCAACCCGTTCGGCGTGAATTGCACTGACCAAACCGCCAGCTGCTCGGTTGGGTTAATCAGCTGCCAGTGTTCGCCATCGTATGTGAGCAGGCCTTCTGACGTCGCCACGGCAAGCAGCCCATCCCGACCGGCGGCCACATCGTTCGCTGTCAGGATGCCGTTGCCAATCGGTGAACGCACAACTTCAAAAAAAGGAAAGCCCGGTTCCAGAGCGCAAAGGGACGGTGCAGTGACAGTCAACCAGAGAGGGAGGAGGAAATAGATAATTCGCTGTGCGCACATCGCGTAAATGACTGGGCGAAGATTGAGACTGTTACTCTGTAATCTGAAGATCATGAAATGCACTTCAGAGACCCAATGTTCATTATCCGTCAGGCCCATGCCGCGCCAATCAAAACACCGTTCAGAAGTTGCCGGTCCTCAATTCCTGCGATTGGGAGAGTGAGTACCTGGTTCACCAGCGATAAGGAGCAGAAGCGATCGCGCATGGCTTGAAATACGCTTTCGGAAAACCGCATCAGGGTGCGGAAATCGCTCCGGGCATTCGGGGCGACATCGACAGATAATCTCAGGACTTGCATCTGCCTCCGGGCCCTTCGCTTCTCAACGGAAACAGTTTTCATCAATGACGTCCAGCCGTCCAGCAATTGCGACCCATCTGATTAAGGATTCTGCCCGAAGTGCTGTGTTCGCGGCGGCAAGAGGTCTGAAGCTTTCCTGCACGCATATCGCGAGCACATCGAATCTGTTCGATGCCATCAGGTCATCTGCCATCGGTATTCTGGTTATGGAACTGGATGATCCGGCGTTAGAAACACTGGCAATTCAGGAGCAGCTGCGAGTGGAGGCTTCGCCGATCAGCTGTGTCTACCTGTCGTCGAATGCTATGCTGGAAACGGTTGTTCACGTGATGCAGCGAGGGGCGATTTCTGTGCTGTCGCTCTCGTCCAGCTCCGTGCAGATTGTGGAGGCCCTGAAACAGGCTGAAAGCGTCTTCGATCGACGAAACGCATGGTTGACAATGGCCCTGGATGCCAATCAAAAACTATCCGTGTTGACAGATCGTCAGCGACTCGTGCTGGAGCGAATTCTGGTTGGTCAAACGAATAAGCTGATCGGGACCGAACTGCACGTCAGTATCAAGACGATTGAAAAACACCGGCAGATCATTCATGAGAAGACGCGTACCAGGACATTTCCGGATCTTGTACGGCTCCACACAATTGCCAACCTGCCACTCGACGCCGCCTTTGGTTTCCAGAGCTGCTCAGGGACGTTGAAGAAGCTGCATTCTGACATGTCGATTTCTCCGCCAGCTCGAATCCTGGAGTCGTAGGACCAACGGGAAGCCGACGAGACCTTTCTACCTGCGGCATTTCTCCCGAGTGCACTCTGGCCGGACTCTGACGGTCACGGTTCCGGATGCGGATGCGGCGTCGAGCTCAAATAGCCGTTAGCTAGTTCGAAGCAGTCCTGCAGCTCTCGCGTGCCCCACTGTAGTGCTCCAAACGCCTCAATACTCGCCGATGTTCATCACTCGTGAGCGAAATCACGCTTGAAACTCGAAAAGGCTTTAACTCCGCTTCAATGAGATCTTCACGCAGCCGGACTTGCGGTATCTGTGACACAATTTCACGCAAAGCAGCGATCGGGTTTTCGCAAAAGCCTTCATAGGTGACTTCAACAACTCGGTCTGACGGGATTCGCGACAGTTGTTCGTCCAGTTCTTGCTCGATCTGAACAATCTGGTCACAGACATCATCGACGTAAGCAAGCCGATCTTCTGATGCCGCATTTTCATGAGCCTTCAGCCCCCAGCCAACATTCTTATCCCCCTGAACCTGCTCGCGTGCTTTAATCAGCGACTGGGCAACCAGAACGGGATTCCGCCGAATAACAATACAACGTGCGTTGGGGATCGCCAGGCACAGTTGGTCCAGGCAGCTGGTGTTGCGGTTGTTCTTGTTCAGGAATGGTTTTCCAAAGGTCGCAGTCCAGGTGTCGAAGAACTGGCACATCGACCGAAGCTCATCGCTCGACAAATCAGTCCGCGGCGCGAAACGATCGTCACCCAGCCACTGATTCCAGATGGCAAATCCATCATTGGGGCCACTCAGACCCGCGGTCTGCCCGTAGAAGTTATCGAAGTCTGCTCGATGCTGCCGGGCCAGCCAGCCAAACATTTGTGATCCGGAAATGGGTGACCTGGGGAAAAAAGAGGTCAGGTTGCTGAAGTAGCTCACATCCAGGTATCGACTCAGTACCTGATAGGCGAGTGTTGTGCCGCTGCGTGGTGCCCCCACAAGAAGCAGTACAGGCTGGCCCGATGACTTGTTCGCAGAAATCGTTCGAGCCTCCCTGCCGGCAAGAAGGGCATCCAGCGGGCGAGATGCTATTCGAATGGCCTCGTGCGCCAGGGCTGCATATGCTGCTCGTTTACCTGAGGTCAGCATCCGGAAGAGGAGACCGAATGGATTCTTGAAATTTGCCGATGGAGCAATGCGTGACTTCATGACGGGCGCTCAGTAGAACGATGAACATTCGATTGTCGATGGGTTTCGTTTGCCGACGTCACCGTCCGGCGAGACAATCTCTGACTTCAATCTACGCGTTGAGATACCGTTTGCCGTCCCGATTTCGAAAGTCCCCGTATGGCCCGGTTTTTTTATCTGAGGGATGGGGGTTGGTGCAGGATGTTGCAAAAAAGCCACACCGTTTCAACCGGGAAAACGACGCCTGAAGGCCGCGGAATCAGGCGGCTGGAAACAGGCTGGAGGCCAGCCCGATGAGTCCCCCGAATACGCCACCCCAAACGACAAGCCACCCAAGGTGTTGTCGGATCATTTCCTGTATGATCTCCTTGACCATTTCCGGGGTGAGCTCGTTCAGCCGTTGAATGACAATTGAATCCACTTTTTCAATGATTTCCTGCGTGTGGCTTCCCGATTGAAGGCTGGACGTCAGAGCTTTCTGAAGGCTGGGCGATGTGACCATCGCACGGATTTCCTCCTTGACATTGTTGATGAATGGCTCCCTGAGAGGTTGCAGCGCCTTCACACCGCCCATCATCCCGAGCATGCCGCCAAATGGAGATGAAAGTACTGCGTCGACAAGTCTCTGAAACATTCGGTCGTAGTCAACCACGGCCAGAATTGGTTCGGGATCCAGATGCGTCGCATCCTGCGTTGCCTGTTGATTAAAAAAGTTCTCAACATTCTCCCTGGTGAAGAATTGTTTCATGATCAGTTGGTGGATCCCTGTCTTGAACTCTTCGAATCGATTGGGAATCACTCCTGAACCGTAAAGTCCGGGGACACGCTCGAACAGCATGTAGATGGCAAGCCAGTTCGTGATCGCTCCGGAAGTTGCAAAGTATCCAATGGCCAGCAGAGTGCCGGACTGAATGCCGTAGCCAACTGCAATCATCCCAACGGAAACCAGATTTGTAAGCAGGCTCTTGTTCATGAATGTGAAGGTTTGGACAGGATGACGTTTGAAGATGATGTACGACAGGTTCAGGGACGAGTAATGAACTCACTGAGATTGAAGAGTGTTCTGGTGACAGACGTCCATGTTGCAAGCTCGACCTTGTCTTTTGACTGGGCAGGCTGACCTGCCGCAAGAATTCCATCTGCCAGATCCGGATGAGCACTGTAGATCTTGCGATTCTCATGCAACACGCCGGCCAGCACCTCTTCTTCTCGTTTCGTGATATCTCTCGATAATGCAACGCGGTACGCATAGTTGAGGCGGTCATGCGTGAGTTGATTCGCCGAACTCAAATCCGGGTCCGATTCCTTTGACGGCACGTCCTGAAGAATTCGGGCGGCAAACGCGCGGGCCGCTTCGACGTAAGTCGGATCATTCAGAAGGACCAGAGCCTGCTGAGGAATATTCGAGCGAGGTCTCTCGACAGTGCATTCCTCGCGCGTGGGGGCGTCAAAGGCCAGCAGGCCCGGGTGTAAAAACATGCGTTGCCACCATGTGTATAATCCGCGCCGGTACAGTTGTTCGCCGGAATCGCCGGGCCATTCCCGGACCGGGAAATTCAAATGACTCCAGTACCCTGCTGGTTGATACGGGAATACGCTGCGTCCGCCGACATCATCGATCAGCAGACCGCTCACGCTCAATGCGTTGTCGCGTACGAGTTCTGCGTCGAGCCGAAACCGTGACTGCCGTGCGTAGCGTTGGTTGTACGGGTCTGCAGAACGGATGTGATCGGGGACAAGTGACGACTGTCGATACGTGTTTGAGGTAACCAGCGTTCGGATCATGCGTTTCAGATCCCAGTGGCTGTCCATAAACTCAGCTGCCATCCAGTCAAGCAGTTCCGGATGCGTCGGCAGAGTTCCCTGGCGGCCAAGATCATCCAGAGGGGAAGCGAGTCCCTGTCCGAAATAAAGTTTCCAGAGACGGTTCACCATCGTCCGCGATGTCAGTGGGTTGTTTCGATCCACAATCCACCGGGCCAGTTCAAGGCGAGTCGGCCTTTTCCCCTCTGGCGATGGCAGGGTTCCAAACCATGAAGGAATAGCAGGTTCCACAATCGGTCCTGTGTCGTCCATCCAGTTGCCGCGATTTAAGACCCGGACCACCTTCGGCGTTGAGGTTTTGGTCATCATGGTCCGGGGAAGATTGTCTTCGAATGACTTCTTCCGGGCAGTCATACTCGCGATCTGTTCGCGTAGAACGGCTGTCTCCGGCGCGATTGACCGGAAGTAGTCGGACAGCTTTTCTTGTTGCTCCTTCGTACGGTCCGCTGCATTTACCACGAGAACTGCAGATATCTCCTGCGGAATCTCCGCCAAAGAAGCCTTAAAATAGAATCCTGACGCTCCCTGCCCATTTGTGACTTTCACAAGGAGCTGGTTGGCGCCTTCCTGCAAGTCCAGGCTGACTGCGTCCTGATCAGCAGCGACAGCGCGGTTGGTCTTGTTCCGGTGAACCGACTTTCCGTTCAGCCAGACATCGACAGCATCATCCGATCCAAGGGAAACTCGAAGCTGTGTTGGTTTGCTCACCGTCAACGTGCGGTAAAAATAGCGTGAGGAAAAGTCCGTATTGCCAAGGTCGTGAACTTTACCATCGTCGAACTTCCTGCCGGACTCCCATTTCAATCCGTTGACCGGAGCAGTGGTATCGATCTCCGCTGGATTCAGAAATTCTGCTGCATAAGCGTCATCGAAGTCTTTTGACGTGAATGGCCCGATCGTTTCCCATTCAGAAAGAACGGGGGTCTTGAGGACCTGCTCAACAGCAGCTGCCTCCCATGCTTCCTGAGCGGCCGTCAGTTCCGGTGTGGACCGTCTGTATTCCGAATTTAGTCTCGCTAATTCATCGTTCAGCTGTTGAAGTCGAATTCGATCATCATCCGTCATCACGGGGAATGTTGCGGGGTTCCCGATGGCGGGCTGTTCAATGTCGGCAAAGAAGGCCGCAAAGCTGTAAAAGTCCCTGATCGTTATCGGGTCATACTTGTGATTGTGGCATTCAGCACACCCCATGGTCGTTCCAAGAAAAATCTGCGAAGTGTTACGAACCCGGTCCGCTGCATACTTGGCAATATATTCCTTCGGCTGCCCGCCACCTTCACTCGTTGTCTGCAGCAGCATGTTGAAACCAGATGCAACCATTTGCTCCGTTGAAGGATTCGGCAACAGGTCACCGGCAAGTTGCTCAATAACAAACTGATCGAATGGTTTGTTGGAATTGAACGAGTGAATGACATAGTCGCGGTAGGGGGCTATTTTTCGAGGTTCATCCGAGTGGTAGCCGTTGCTGTCGGCGAAGCGAACCACGTCCAGCCAGTAAATAGCAAGACGCTCACCGAAGTGAGGCGACTGCAACAGTTCGTCCACGACCTTCTCCCAGGCGTTCGGGGATCCATCATTCACGAAAGACTGAACCTGCTGCCACGAAGGTGGAAGACCAATCAGATCAAAATAGATCCGTCGAATCAACGTGACACGGTCGGCTTCTGACGCCCAGCCAATTCCGTTCTCCGAAAGCGGCGAGCGAATGAACTGATCGATGGGATTGTTCTGCCCGGCGATTTCGGGAGGCACATGTTTCACGACGGCAGCGTAGGCCCAATGCGTCTCCCATTCTCCTCCCTGATCAATCCAGCGTCGAATCAGCTCTTTTTGCTGATCGTTGAGTTGTTTATTGAATTCCCGCGGCGGCATCGCGATGTCAGGGTCTGTCGCAGAGATCCGCTGATAAAGTTCGCTTTCCGCAGATTTGCCCGGCACGATGACAGATCCTTCGCCACCGGAGAAGCGTGTGCCGTCATCCAGCCTCAGGTTTCCCTCTCGCGTTGCTTCATCAGGTCCATGGCAGGTAAGACACTTGTCTGACAGGATCGGCCGAATGTCGCGATTGAAGTCAACCGGCGGCTGAAATGCCCCGGCCGGGACAGCAAGGGCTGAAATCAACAGAACGACAAATGCTGAGATGACGGAATGAGCACGAAAAGACATAGAATCACCATGAGGCGGGGTTTGGTTAGGCAAGTCCTGCAAGAATACCTCATGACAAACAGCTTCGCAAAGCCTCTCCCAATCAGCCTGTTGCTCAATACAGCTCGCATGTTGTCTCTTCGACAGAAAACAACCAAGCCCGGGCCAGACAGAATGCCATCGCACAGCTGAACAACAGAACCGCCAATCTGCCTTCTTGATGCTCGAGTCGTGGTTACAGAATGATCAAGAGACAAAAAGGCTTGCCGTGGCCATCAAAGCACAACTCGCGGCAGCAACAAGTCCCCCTCTTGCCTCAAAATGATCTGCATTCAATAGTCTGACAGCAGTTCTGCTGTGGATATCAACTCGTTCGCAATGCGTTCACTAATCGTTTCGGGGGGCCTATCCGGAGAGGCGTTTGGCATAACAGGCCACGTATAGGTTTCGACTTCCAGCTGTGGCGCGTACTCCAGTTCTGCGACTCGATTCAGCGCGGCGATCAGATCAGGTCGCGTCGTTGACAATGGCCCGATCGACTCGGCAAAAATTGGCACGTGAAAATGAACTCGCCAGGAACGGGCCTGCATGAACTCATCCGGTGGTACACGAAGAATGTCTTCCCTCTTGAGATCTTCTCGAAAAACAACCTGACCAGACGCCGTTTGAGCGTAAGTCTGATGCAAGTATCGAGGTTCAACGAATTGACACAGCATTTCGCGTCCCGCGACATTGTTCGCCGGATCCAGCAACTCCACTGCATTGGTAATGTGTACTTTGTTAATTCGAATACCTGCCTGATCAATCAGCCCGATTGAATTGGCCACGTCTTCGAAAACCACCGCCTGATGACAGACGTCAAAACACAGACCGATGTACTCACGTACCAGCGATCCATGTCCCGCAGCCTCAGCAACCGCAAACAATTGTTCGAACAATGGCAAAGTCGTTTCGAGCGTTCGATCCATTTCACAAAACGGTTCCGGCTCGATCGCCAGACGGATCTTTCGGCCCGTTGTTTCATGGATCTGCCGGAGGTACAAGGCAAATTCGATCAGGTTGTTCCAGCAGGCATCCAGAAAACCCGATGCCCTGGGATTCATCCGCCCCGCCAACGGAACCGTGGAAAGACTTCCTTCTCCGTTGGCCGGCAGCAATTGTGCCAGAAGGGCTGCACATTGCTGAGTGTAGCGAACACGGTCCGGCGAGGACCAATCCGGCAGATAGACCTGCTCCTTGACACGTTCGCTGTGAAAGTCACCAAATGGAAAAGTGTTCAGGGTGTAGCAGCACAGATCATGCTGCCATAGAGTCTGAGCCAGACGCTCCAGCGCCGCCTGGTCACCGGAAAGCTCGTCCGCAACACGGGCCGACAACCACAGCCCTGCAGCCATCGGAAAATCAACCCGACGACGGACATCTGCCGTGTGTTCGATCAACCCGCTAATGACCTCGGCAACAGTTCGACCGGGATGAACATTGGTGCAATAGCTCAGGGGCAGGGTAGCAAAAGTCATGCAGCACTACTTTGAATCAGGAAAGAATCCACCAACAGGCGATGAGGTTTCCATTAACCGACGCCGATGAGTCTGTCAGTCGGCTTTCTCCGCACCGAACTTTTCTTCAATGCGAAGACGGATTTCATCTCGCACTCGACGGAATTCCGCATCCTTCTGTTCTTCGGTCCCCTGCGCATGAAAGGGGTCATCGAATGGCCAGGCCCAGCGTTCGACATTCGCTGGAAAAATCGGGCAGTTCTCGTCTGCAGTCGAGCACACGCCGATGATGACGTCCGGCAATTGTCCGTGCGGTGGAAGGAACTCATTGATCGACTTGCTTTCCTGGGAACCGATATCGATCCCCAGTTCGGCCATGGCTGCAATCGCTTTTGGATGCACGTAGCCCGCTGGTCTCGCTCCCGCAGACAAAGCTTCGAACCGGTCTGAATACAGATGACGAAGGAACCCTTCGGCCATTTGACTGCGGCAGGAATTACCCGTGCAAAGAAACAGGATACGACGACGATCTGTCATGCAGAACTCCTTCGACATGTCTGAAAATGCAAGCTGCCACTCACGACTGCGGCACCCGTCATGATAATCATTCGGCAGATAATGCCGAAGGATCGCAACCACCTTGTTCGCGAAACACAACAGATTTAGCGACTGAATCGGATATCACGACAGTGTCCGGCAAACGCCCCAGCAGGCGTCATCTGGTGTCATTCCGCCTGAAGAACCGATCGTCGCGAATACGATTCGATCTCTGAACGGCTCGAGAGTGGCTGCGGGTACTTGCAGTCGAAAAGACCGGCCAGAATCGGCCACGTCATCGTCTGTGCCGTGCTACCATCTGTCAGGGAAATCGCCCCGGCAGAGTCTATTCGCCGGAAGGGATTCCCATGCGAACTGCGCTTTTATTGTTTGCGTTCTGCTCCGTAGCATTGGCAGGTTGCCACTGTTGTCGACTGTCTCCGTGCACCGAACATTACGCGGACTTCATCGATGATAAAGCGGACAGCTCCATTCGCCTGGACAAATGCTACGTCGAGAAACTTGATGTCACGCGTTACTGCATGAATCGGCGATGCTGCCGCTGAGCAGACCAGTGAGAGAACGGATACGCACTTTCCTGTAAATTTCCGGCAGGACCGGAGTCAGGTTTTCCGGACATCCCGGATACGGACCAGCAGAGTTGGCATGTCAATTTGTGGTGATGCGCGAAACATGTACCGATTGCAACGGTCTGAACGATTCGACTGACCAACTCCGGCATCCACTACCGATAAGTTAGTCCGGGGTGATCAGCGACGGATTGTGGGGGGCCGCAACTGCATTCGCCGATCCTCTGCCCGGCTGTTTTCTCAGTGGGGCGCACGTCTCAAGCCATTCGATATTTCAATTCACTCATTCTGCAGCACAGCGCAATTGCGTGTTTCGGAGGGAGCCGTTGAGGAATGGCCATTGAACTCTTTGCCGGCGATTGGGGGAACGGTATGCGTTGCTCGTACCTGCGCTACAAAGCGCTCAAACTGCATCTGCTGGTCGCAGCATGCACGATGAGTGGTCTGCTAAGCCCCGCGCATGCCGGTTCCGAACTGGAAGACCTTGCGATCCGTGCCGGGTTCAGAATCCTCTCTCAGGGCGATTCTTCAGGAACGGCACAGAACCAGGCAATCGCAGGAATTCCGTTGCGAGGAATGACGCCTCGAAACCGTGAACGTGCTGAACAGGTCATCGAGAAGTGCAATCAGTTTCGGAAGCTCCCCGACCTCCAGTATTCCGTGGATGTGCCAATTTATCGGTACCTTCTTCAGCATCCTGACGTGGCCGTCAGCACCTGGCGAGTCATGGGAATCTCTCGATTTGAAATGTGGCAAACGGGGCATATGGAATACGAAGCCCGCGCGGCGGATGGTTCCGAAGGACTCGCAGATATTCTTTACCGCGACGATAATCAGTGCGTCTTCATTTGTGATGGAAGCTATCACAACCCACTTCTGCCCAAACCACTGCAGGCTGTGGCTCTCATCTGGTTCAGAAATTACTTCTCTCCAGCGGTCGACGGAACCCAGGTCGTCACTCAAAAAGCAGACGTCTTTGTTTCGTTTTCTTCACTTGGCCTATCAACGTTCGCCAAAGTACTGACCCCTGTGACCAATTCGTTGATGGATCGAAATCTGTTTGAAGTTTCGCTGTACGCAAGCTTGATGTCGCGTGCTGTCCGTGATGAACCGGAATGGATCATTCAGGTGGCTCAGCAGATGGACGGTGTATTGCCACAACGAAGCGGAGAACTGATGGCGATTGCACGGCAGCCAAGAATCGTTCCAGCAGACTCACGGGCCGTTTCAGAGAAATCCCGTGACGATCGGAAGCAACTGCTGAGCTCCGGAATTTCTCTGTTTGAACCGCCTGCAGTTCAGCAACTCAGGACTGCACCATTGAATTCGACGGAAGCCCTGGCTGTCGGCCCGGAGATTCCCGCAACACCGGCACCGCAAAATGTGACCAACCCTGTCACATCACCGGCAGCCAGCGCTTCTTCGAATATCACATTCGCAGCATCGGCAAAGAACGGGCCTCCGGTGCGCACTGCTGGTAGTCTTCGGACGGGAACGTCCTCTCTGCCAGCGATGGAGTTCCGAAACGCGTCCGGCAATCCATTGCAGAGTACAGACACCGTGGCTCCATTCAATGGCAGCCCCCAGCAGTTGGACACAGTCGAAGACACAGAATTTCTGCTGCAGCCAAGCATCCTGCCTCCACGGAAGGATTAAGCATTCTGCGCCATAAGGTTCATCGCCCGCACCGCGTACCAGGGCCTGCTTGTCGGTTGTCAGCAGCAAAGACAGTTACTTTTACCGGACTCACGATTCCAGCAGTTCCCAGCGTTCGAGGCAGTGCAGCAAATCTTCTTCCACTTTCTGCAGCCGCGTGCCGATCTCAGCCGCCTTTGAACTGTTGCCCTGATAGATCGAAGGGTCAGCAAGCTGCTCAGCTAATTGCTTTTGTTCCGCTTCGAGCGCCGAAATCCGATCGGGTAATTCGTCGAGTTCACGCTGTTCTTTGTAGCTCAGTTTCTTCAGTCGAACTGTATCTGAAGAAGCCACTGCCGCGACCGGCGCTGCCGCCGGGACGTCCGCATTCGCAACAACAGTCGTCTCAGAACTCACGGCAGCAACTGAGGTCACATTGGGCGGTTTGGCAGACTTGTCTTTCGTGGTATTCGACCGATTGGCAGATCGAACCGCCTCACGTTGCCGAATCCAGTCATCGTATCCGCCATCATATTCACGCAGTTGTGAGTCCCCTTCAAATACGATGGTGCTGGTCACAATGTTATTCAGAAACGCACGATCGTGGCTGACGAGAAAGATGGTACCGCTGAACTCGGGCAACATTTCTTCCAGCAATTCCAGGGTCTCTGCATCCAGATCGTTCGTTGGTTCGTCCAGCACCAGAACATTGGCCGGTTTCGACATCATTTTCGCAAGCAATAAACGATTGCGTTCCCCCCCCGACAGGAAACCCGCCAGTGTTTGAGCTCGTTCCGGAGAGAACAGAAAATCCTGCAGATACCCCACCACGTGCCGCTTGTTACCGTTGATCAGCAGAAAGTCAGTCCCGTCGCCAACGTTCTCTCTTGCAGACTTTTCGTCATCAAGCTGATCTCGCAGCTGATCGAAATAGGCCACGGAAAGATTGGTCCCCAGCTTAACTTTTCCGGACGTCGGCGAAAGTTGGCCGAGCAGAATCCGCAGCAGCGTCGACTTGCCGGCACCATTCGGACCGATAATACCCACTCGGTCCCCACGGAATACTGTTGTGCTGAAATCATCAATGACTTTGTGCTCGCCGAAACTCTGCGACACGTTTTCCAGACGCGCCACCAGCGCTCCGGATCGTTCGGCCTCCTGAATCTGCATTTTGGCCACACCTGTCTTTTCACGGCGGGCTCGTCGCTGCTCTCGCATTTTTTTCAGAGCCCGTACGCGACCTTCGTTACGAGTCCGGCGGGCTTTGATTCCCTGACGAATCCAGCGTTCTTCCTCAGCCAGCTTCTTGTCGAACTGCGCTTGTTCGACCTGTTCGGCAGCCAGCAACTGATCTCTTCGCACCAGGAACGTCTGGTAGTCGCACGTCCAGTCGAACAACCGCCCGCGATCGACTTCAATAATTCGATTTGCCAGTTCCTGCAGAAAAACCCGATCGTGCGTAACGAAAATCAGCGTACCGCTGAAACGCGACAGGTAATCCTGAAGCCAGAGAATCGATTCGATGTCCAGATGGTTTGTTGGCTCATCCAGGAGCAGGATATCCGGCTTACGAATCATCGCGCGGGCCAACAGCACGCGGCGCTTCATCCCGGCCGACAATGAAGCAAAGGGTGTGTCAAAGGGGAGCGACATTTCCGTCAACAACCCTTCCAGTTCATCGCCGGCGGACCAAAGCTCAGCATCTGCAATCTGATGACTGAATTCCTCGTAGGCTTTCTGGTCATCTGCGGAAAGGTTCCCCAATTCCGCCATCACATTCATCAATCGGCGATACCCTGCAACAGCAACGCCATGCTGCCCGAAACCTTCGGCCGCAACTTCGAAGGCTGTTTGTCCTTCCCCGTCCGGAACTTCCTGATTCAATTGCGTGATGACCACATCCGGCTGCACATCAACAACGCCATCATCCGGAATAATTCGCCCGGCAATGATCTTCATGAGCGTTGATTTCCCCGCTCCGTTTCGACCCACCAGGCCAATACGTTCTCCGCGTTCAATATGCAGCGTGATATTGTCAAGCAGGGTAGGGGAGGCGTACGTGAAAGTCAGATTGACCAGGCTCAGCAGCGACATAGGGATGATCGAAGCAAAAAAGAAAAACAGCTCTGCCGGAAAAGAGTGAAGCCCGACGGAAGCCGCCGGGCTCTGACCATGATATCAACTGAATCACGTCAATTACACTCGCGAAGAATCGTACCAATTCACAGGAATCGGCCCGTTTGCTCTCCGTTAAAAAATCGGAACAGACACGCTGCACCGCAGTCAACCTTCGTGTCTCAAGGTCTCCCGCTGGAGCCAGTCCCGTATTTCAACGGGCTTCCAGACGTTATTTCGCCAGTTCACTTTCCAGCAATTTCACAACGGCAGGTGCATCAGGAGATGTGCGAGTCTTGAATCGACCAGCGACCTTGCCATCCTTGCCGACGATAAACTTCTCAAAGTTCCAGCCCACAGCAGCCGTATCTTCCGCATGTTCGGTCAGGTACTTGTAAATGGGGGCCTGATCATCACCTTTGACGTTGATCTTGGTGAACAAGGGAAATGTGACATCGTAAGTACTGGAACAAAAGGACTTAATTTCTTCAGCGGTTCCAGGCTCCTGCATACCAAACTGATTGCACGGAAACCCAAGAACCACGAGGCCCTTTTCTCCATACTTCTCATTCAGGGCCTGAAGTTGTTCGTACTGAGGCGTCGCACCGCACTTGCTGGCGACGTTCACGATCATCAGTACTTTACCCTTGTACTGCGACATATCGACGTCCTTGCCGTCGATAGATTTCACAGTAAATTCATGAACCGAATCTGCAGCCATCGCTCCCGCCCCGGAAAACAGGCCAGCCAGAGTCAATGCCAACCCCATACAAAATGCGCGTCGCACCCTCATTGAGCTTCCCCTGAATTGAAAAAACGTTCAGCCTGGCCCACGGCACCGAGCGAGCTTCGAACATACAAGCCCGAACACAACCAAATCGGCAACGGTGCGAACCAATGCTGGTGTATTGTTACCGAGGCTGCGTCAAAGGCAAGCAGACTGTCGCAATCGCACATCCGTCATGCCGGCATCAGCAGCATTATGTGGGCCCGCGCAGGAAGTTTCGCCACTGTCCATTTCTACGGGCGAATTTGCAGGGCGCGATGAATCGTCACACTCATCAATCGCTGAGAAAATGGGGCGTTCTATGGTTCCAGCCATTGGCCGAACAGCAACCGTTCGACTGATCCAGCTGTTCAGGGCCAGTCGAGTAGAATGGACCGCAACACGCCGTCCCGGCATGAGGAACATGGCAACCAGCCGAAGCAGCGATGAACCGACAAAAACGGAAAGGTAAGCGTCGCGTGTTCCGCCAAACCACTTCAGGATGAATGCCCCAAAGATTGCCCCAAGAACCATCGCCGCTGAGTTACCCAGATTGTACAGAGTTAATATGCCGACTCGCCGATCACTGGGGATTTGACGGAAAAACTGAAGCAACATGGCCAGTTCGTAACATCCCCAGACCATGCCGCTCAGAATCTGGATGCACCCAAGAAACCAAACCGACTGATTCAGCATCCAGAACGCACTAATTGGTACAATTCCGAACCCACCGATCCACAGAAGCCGGTCCGCTCCAAAACGGTTGGCAATTCGAGCTGCCCACGGCAATGAGATCATCTTGCCGACGAATCCCAGAGACAACAGCAGCATGTACTCGACCCAATCCATCTTCATGGACTTCAGCATGAAGGGGGTAAAGTACGGCCCGGAAATATGAACCGCAGTCTGAACTGCCATCAGGAAGAACACGAATCGACCGATGTCACCGGGATGTCGAAGCGACCGAAACATCGTTTGAAATCGATCGATTGTCCGCACGCCGTCTCGCGGCCGTTCAATTCTGTTCGCGAGCCTCGTTGTGTCGTGTCCATCGGACTGTCGACCAAGCGACAACGCAGAAATGAATCGCCCGATGGAACCAATACCGAACAGGATTGCAAAGATCCGGATGGTGTAGTCGGTTTCCGCAGACATCCGCAGAATCAGTCCACCAGTGATTAATCCCGTCAGAACACCAATATGACACATCCGACTGCGTATCGCGAAGAAACCGGGGCGAATCTGATGAGGTACGATCTGTTCGACCCATGTATTCCAGGCGGGACCCGTCGCGAGTCCTGATGCCCAATAGATTGTGGCAGGAATAAACACGGCCCACGCAGCCACATTCTGTACCAGGGCCATGACCAGCAGTGCAATCATGCTGACGGCCTGCAGAGTTGCCATCCCAACGACAAAGGAGCGGTAAGATCCTATTCTCTGCAGCAACAATGGCGCGGCCAGCTGAAGAATACTGCCCAGCAAAATGGGAACCGTCGCGATCATTGCAGCAGTTAATTCGCCCATCCCACGGGCCAGAACAAATGCAGGGAGGTACGTTTCGCTCATGCCAACCATGATGCTGAACGAAATCCCGTCCACATTCATCGCACGCAGGTTGCGTCGAAGGACAGCCTGCCGAGGGCTGTGAATCCGTTGTGTTGGCGATGACGCCATAATCTTCAGGCCGGTGCATTCGGGGACAAGCAAACCACTCGGAACTGAAACCCAATCAGCTCAACGGTGCCGTGCCTTAGCATCGAATCAGCGCGATTGTTACCCGATGCTTTGTCCCATCGACAATCGCAGTTTCCCGAGCGAAGCAGACAAATGCAGAATTGCCAATTCCAGGGCGCTGAAACAGACAAACAGCATTGCAAACGCGTCAAGCCCCCACGCGTTAATTCCGGATGCAGACATCCCATTAAAAAACCCTTCATTCCGCGAAGAAATGAAGGGTTTCGATTCCTGCCACCTGACGGGCGCGATGACTTATTCGCCGGATGCCAGGTCAACCCGGTATTTGATCAGGCGCTGCCAGTCGAAACTTCCACTTGCCGGATCGAACGCATTATACGCCTCTGTACGATCGATAATGAAGATCGACCGTCGTTCCCAGCCCGTGGTCGTGTCGTCCGAAACGCCGTTGGTCACGGTGTCGCCATCCAGGTCAAGCCGACCACCAATTCGGAATAGGCCGCTCGGGTCTTCATAGGCTTCGAAGTAACCGACCGTCGCATAAACGATAAAGCAATTACTGGTCGTCGTGGTGTTATTCAGGATCTTGGAAAGCAAATGGTGACGCTGCATTCCGTTCGCTGTTGCAGAGACCGAATCCGGATCCTGATGATAGTTCGCTGTCCCTGTTTCCAGCCAGTTTCGATTGGTGTTGTTATTGCCATCAGACACATCCTCAACAGAGGTTCTGAAGATGGTGCGATCCACGGCATTATCCCCATTCCCTGCTCCCACAGACTGCATGCGTGTGTATCCAAACGGCTGGAACGGTGACGCAGCAGGAGTGCCCGGTACCCAGAACGCCGTCTGGCCACCCTGCAAGGGATCATAAGACGAAACGACGCCGTCACGCTGCATCATCAGTTCAAACCACCGGTCTCTGAACCCGACGGTGTTGGGACCACCAGGACCGTTGATGGTCATGGTTGCGGATGCCGGCGTATTGTCGTTCATGTAGGGCAGATAGCGATTGTCGTTATCAAATGGATTTGTCCCGCTGAGCGGCAGATTCGGATTTCGTTCCGGCGGCAATTCTGCCAGGACAGTGTCATCCAGCAGTCCGGCGTACACTTCAGGATGCCGAATGCCGTTCAGATTCATCTTGCCCGGCGTCCGTTTCAGATTCACATAACTGCCAAGCATACGATTGAGTCGGCTTGGTACTTCCACGAACTGAAGCAGGCGATACCACCGATTGTCGTTGAGGGTTCCCGCGGTCACCGGAAAGTCCGGAACCATAAACATCGATTCAGCAGAACTAATCCATTTGGGATCGGGAGTACCGCTGACAGGTGCTGGTGAGAAACTGGGGAAGACCTGCTGGTACCCGGGATAACGCATGCGTTCCAGTCGAGCTGTCAGCAAGCGAGGTGGGATGACGGGCACCTGAAGCAACTCAGCCGGAGAAGCGAAATCCCGATCGAAATGAGGCTGCCACAAATTGAATACGCTTGCGCTCTGTGATGCCGTGGCATCATTGGTGGCCACACCAATTGTGTTTCGTCGACGGTCCGTCGCCGTAACGCCGGCATGGTCATTTGTTGTTGCCCGTGTGGAATCCAGGGGCTCAATACGTTCAATGCTCGCGATCGCGTCCAGGTCGGTCGTGGGTGTCATTCCGGAGACATCAACAAGTCTCTGCAATGGAACTTTGATTCTGTCCACTTCGACAAACGGATTCTCTGAGAGAGGGACGTTGGGCAGGTTCGGATTCAGTCGCCTTTGCAGGACAATTTCGAAACCTCCGGATGGGCCAATCCCGGTGAATCCATAGTCATCGTTACCATCGTAGTCCTTCGGTACCGGTGGAACGGCGGAAGAATCCACTACTCCCTGAAGGAACTGTCCGCCGCTGGCCGTCCCGTTCGCCAGGAATCGGTTCGCGTGCGTTGTGTGAACCGTATCCAGGTTGCATTGCGGAGTCGGGGTATCTCCCGGAGCAATGGTCGCTGTCTGAGCCCCGATGTCCGGAGCAATCAAACTGAACGCGTTATCGTTGTCGTGGTCGACGTACAGATCTGCTGTCCCGAACCCAAGCGGATTCGTGTCATTGGGCGAACCTTCAACACCGCCAACTGCAATCGTGAACATTCCCCCTCCCGGGATGTCTGCGTTGCCCGTCATGATGCTGAGTTCGTAGTTTGGCGTATCATCCTGCGGATCCGCTGCGGATCCTTCTCGATCCACTCGAAGGAATCGCCAGATCGCATATTCTTTGTTGGTGGTCCCGACTTCCGGCAGCGCGAGTGGCACCGTGGATGGAAGCATGTTCTTCAGTTCAAGCTGAAGCATCAATCGAGTCGCGGTCTCGTCGTTGTAGACGGTTTCAACCAGGTCATCCCCCGGATCCACCTGCTCACTGTACAGGGCAAGCGCTTCTGAAAAGGCGAGCTGCTGAGCTTCCACTCCGTAAACAACACCCCGATCAGCATTATCCTCCGGATACATTCCAAGCGTCGAACCACTTGGGAACTCGTCCGTGTAAGCATCGTCATCAAGTTGCCAGCCGTCGCCCAGATTTCGATCGTATTCGAACTTTGTAATCACCTCATCCGGATCCATGGCATCCACCATGCTCACAGCAAACTGGGCCATTCTGCGAAGTTGATCGTCTGTGTAAAGAGCTCGTCCCGAGTTGTCACCGGTGTAGTTGGAAACGTTACTTCCAGTCAGCTGCGCTCCCCCAAGCGTATACAGCAGCACGTAAATATCGCGAGCCATCTGTTGGCGATCACGCCGTGCCCAGAATTCACGATCTGCGAGAGTTTTCGGAGGATAATTCGCCCGAGCCGCATCGCCAGCAGCAGTTCCCGTCACAGGAATGGTTGTGAGTGCAGAAAACGTGCTGGTGGAATCGCTGTCTGTTGCCAGCGGGTGTTCGGTCAGCGAACGAAGCCGAATCCCTGATCTCAGCATGAAGTTGTTGAAGGCTGCCGTTCCCTCCTGAGGCGTTTGTGAGTTTCGGTTCACGTCCAGAAGATGATTCAAGCTCAGCGGCAGTTGTCCCAGCAGTGCTCGACGGTCGCCGACTTCTGTTGTCAGGAATCGACGCACGACCGCTCGATACGGATCCGCGGCAGAGTAGGGTGCGACTGCACCGAACCGTGGTGGAAATTCCAGAAGTCCATCACCGTCGGAATCGGCCGACCATTCCCAATAGCGTGGACCATCATCGCCGGTCCCACCATCGTTGATCAGATTCGGACCCAGCTGATGCGGAAACGGCGTGTAACGCAGTTGATTGGTGACAGTCGTAAACCGATCCTTAATCGACGAACCTGTCCCCAGTGCGTGCGGTACAAGCGTTGAGAGTCGGTTACCGGGCGGCGTCTGAGCAGCACCGATGTCCGTCGATGTCAGATGAGCTTCAACCATGTCTCCCGGCCCGTAAATCGTATCATCGGGACGCAGGGCAAAATCGTTATCGAAGATCACTTCCGCTGGATCATCCAGGGCCATATTCAGTCTTGCATTCGTAATCAGGTCGTCCGCGTTGCCGAAGACACCATCTCGGCCCGCCAGATACTTTGTGCTGAAATAGCCACCGCCAGTGGCTGAGTAAGAGTTGTAACCCAGCCATTGTTCCGGCGATGTCACGATGTCCCGAACTGTAATCGGGAAGCGTGGATCAGGAACTGGCGTTCCACCAGTCCCCGGAAAATAGCTCAACCCAACGCCACCGATATCCAGCGGATGAACGAATCCTCGACGAACCCCGGTCGTTGAATTGGCCAATCCCTCGAAAACGTCCTGATTGTCGTCGAAACCTTCGTAACCCCCGAAGTTGATGGGGTTGGAGGACGAGGCCGACAGATTGCCGCTTCGCCCAGGCCGGGGCAAACTTGCAATTCGCTTATTTTGAAAGAAGTACGGCAGTGCATTCTCGTCGCCCCATTTCCCGGCGAGAACGTCCGCAGATCCAGTTGGGTCATCAACACGGCCCGCCAGAAGCCACATCAGTTGCATATTCGCCTGCTCCAGCCGAGAAGCAGGATTGGCCCCGTACCAATCAGTATATTCGACGCCCGAATCAGGGTTCTGGACGGGTGGCATCAGAGCATACGTCGGATTGATCTCTGTTGGACTTAATCCCTGATTCGACGACGAGACAGACAGCGTGTCCATCAGGTTACCCGATCCCACGCTTGCCGAAAGAACGGAATTGCGAGGGATCGCGGCCATGTTGCCATGGACATTCAAATCAATCAAAGAATCCAGATCGTAAATGGTGAATGAGAACAGAGTGATATATGGGACGTTGTCTGACCGAATCTCCACGGGATAATTCAGGTCCATCCAGATCCCTTCCTTCACACCGTCTCCATCGTTGTCAACGTCAAGTTCAAATGTGCCGGAGAACTGCCCCGGGATGCCATCGGAAACGTTCGGCGGGTTGGCCGTATCGATCGGTGCGTGGCCTGTCCACAAGCCAAGCTTGCCAAAATTGACAGAGTTTCCGCCTTGTCCCGGCCGCAGAGGAAATGGACCGCTTGCCCCGGGCAAGGACGCAATCACAGGAACATCTGCCGTGTTGTTTGCATCCAGGTAACGTCGAACGGGTGTCCCTGCTGCATTGAAGCCGGCAATGTGTGTTGCATGAGGACGCATCAAACGCGTCCCGTATTCCGGATGCAGTGCATCGTTGTACCAGTCGAAGTCCGTGATCGCGTTATTACCACCAGTGCCGTTTGAGGTGCTTGATTTCAACAGAGCAGGGCGCATGAAGCTTGGGATAATGACGGGAACGCGTTCATACCGCAGAATGTTGCTGGCCGCACCTGGTCCATTGTCACGTATCGCCCAGCCACGGTAAGCCAGAAACAAATTATTGTGGTCCGGATATGTATACGGCACGTCCGGTTCCGGCAGAGAATTGCGAGCCGCTCGAAAGTTGCCTTCGTTGATCGCCGTCGTCCAGCTGGACACATTTCCCCAGGCAGCCAGCGAATCGACCACGTTCAGCGGATTGCGTGCCGGATGGGAAAAGGTGTCGGCTGTTCCATCGTAGTTCTGGTCAACCACCGGCAGTCCACCAACATAAGTCAGATTGACGCCACTTCCGGTAAACGGAGCCAGATCGCTGCCAGCCATGTTCGTCACCATCGAATGACGCGCTGTCGGATGCTCCTGAGTTACCGGGCTGTACAAAATGCTGGTCTTGTCACGAGCCCCCGGGCCCGTAATCAGTTGCTTCATCGCAAACGGAAGCGGGTCATCCGGATTGCTGACAACATCCTTCGCCGACTCGTTGAAATACTCCGACGAAATCAGTTCAGATGAGGAGATGGTGTAAAACACCATACCCAGAAACGCCAGTATGCTCAGCAATGCCAGCACGATGATCAGTGTAGACCCCTGCCGTTCGTCCGGACTCCGCCGATTCGTTGTTGTAATGCGCGTTTTCATTTTCACAGCCCCTGTAAGAACAGAGAGGAACTCGAACGAGTTTGCGGATAGGAAGTGGTGCCGATCGACGGCTATTCGTCATCAGTGAGCGACAGAATCTGAGTGACCTGTCGCATCTGTTCGCTGCTGGGTTCCTGAAACCGAATGGTGACCCGAATTGAGCTCAACGGCCGACGATTATCCACCGCTTCCCATTGGACGGTTCCATCGGTGATACGTTGCCCCGGAGTCGTTGGCCAGCGAGTCGGTGGTGCCCCGGCGCTGGTCCCTGCTGTCACGCACCGATAACCAAGATTGAATTTCGGTTCCGCAATCTCGCTGTAATCAAAAAGTGTGTCCGTGTTGCTGTCGACCCAGGGCGGGAACACAAGCTGATTGACGGCGTAGCCATTATTCGCCTGCCAATAACCCTGATTCGTAAGCGTCACATCTGAAGGCAGATTGGAATTGAAAATCCGAACCCGGCTGATTTCCGATCCTGCTGGATTTGGAATCAGCGAAGGCGTCGGACCGTTTGGTGCGAGTGGTGGAGTAAATCGATAGGCAATGTACGGTGGCGAAATCTCGTGCAACTGCGCGACGGTATCGCTATTCCTGTCAAACGTGGAATCAGCCGCGAGTCCCGGGTGCCAGGTATCAAAAATGTGAGGTTGCTGCGTCGGATCGGTATTGCTTGGCGTATACGGAGCCAGGGGACCATATTCGAATCGATTGGCCCCGATGTTTGCCTGCAGATTTCGACGTATGTGATAATCTCCGACAGATTCAGGACCGGTACCACTGACCGTGCCATAACCGGGCACGACGTATTGCCCAAGACGTGCGTCCCAGATCTCGACTCGAAACTCGTGAACGTTGGGCAGCAATAAGTCTTCCACAGAGCGACTACCGCCACGGCCCAAACCACCAATGTCTGCGTTCTGTCCATCAAACTGTGAGATCACT
>JAGQQE010000638.1 GCA_020426345.1 Planctomycetaceae bacterium | reverse complement strand
CGCATGAACTGGTCGCCCCTCGGAGCCTCCGCCATCACCGCACTCCGAGCTCACAACAACTGGCATCAACTCTGGAAAAACCTAATCATCTCAACCCACCTCCAATCAGCGGATGCACACGTGCGGCAGTATTCCGACAAATTGACTGCTTGTGGGCGGAGTACCAGTTCGCGATGATGGGATGATTCCGAAATTCTTCTGAAAGTTGTCAGATTGCGCGCAGTAATCGGGGGTGTGGTGACACGTTAATAACAGCCATGACACATTCAATCTCTGACAATTTGGCCACTCAGCAATCCAGCGAAGAAGCGATTTCTTCGTTGGGTATGAAAGATACAGGACCGGATTTTTCAGGCGAACCCACGACGCAGTGTGATGGATTGATGGACCAGCACTTGCTGCGGCGATTCGTCCAGGATTCCGATCCCGACGCGTTCGCCGAAATTGTTCAGCGGCATAGTTCTCTGGTGATGGCTGTCTGTCGGCGTGTTGTCGGGCAGGTTGCGGATGCGGAAGATTCCTTTCAGGCGACATTCCTGGCGTTTGCAAAGAGGCCTCGCAGTGTTCGCCAGTGTCGTTCACTGACTGGCTGGCTCTACAGTGTGGCATTTCGTACGTCGGTTCGCATGGTGCGTTTAAGGAGTCGTCAGGCCATGGTCGCCCTGCCCGAGCAGCCGCCATCGCGTGATCCAGATCCATTGGATGTGATAGCGGCAGATCGTGAAGTGGCCATTCTGGATGAGGAGCTCAATTCACTTCCGCAAAAGTACCGTGAGGTGCTGGTGATGAGCTATTTCGATGGTCAGTCGTCACAGCAAATTGCGGATCAGATGAACGAAAGCAAGGGAGTCATTGATGGTCGCCTGCGTCAGGCTCGAAACCTGCTGCGAGTCCGCCTGGCTCGCCGCAGCGTGGCCGTTGGAGTTGTCACGGTTGCTGCAGGATTGACCTCGGCACCCGCATCTGCCGCCTCATCCACTTTAATTCAGTCAACCATCAGCCTGGGTGCTCAGGCACTTGGCCATCCCGTCCCGTCCCCTGTCGATCTGACCCGTCTGGAACCTTTAGTAAGACCGGAGTTAACCATGATCAACGCAAAATTGATTTCAGGAATTGTGCTTGGTGTTGCGGCAGCGATGGCCAGCCTTTCAGGCGGTGGTTTGCCAACGGGATTGGAGAGTCAAGCAGGAACCAGTGACAGTTTGGATGCTGTCGTGGAAATCAGCGACGCAAACACCGAGAAGAAATCAGGTGATTCATCTGCTGCCGCCCTGTTTGTTACGCGCTCTGGTCAATCATCAACCGGAAATGAGGGGGCACCATCCAGAAATCGCAGCAAGTACGTGGGTTATTCATCCGCAGCGAAACGCAGAGCTGCCGACGAAATCAATCAGCTACTGGCGGACACAACGCCTCAAGTCATCTTCCCTGGCGATGTTAACTTGAGTGAGCTGATGAGTCACATTGTGAATCAATTGAAAGAAACCGGGGGGCGTCTGAATGTTCAAGCGGATCTTGCGGAACTGGATTTGGAAGGTATTACCGGCCTGGAAGATGTCTTTGTGAGAAACATTGAACTTGAAGGTATCTCTTTAGACAGTGCTTTGGACCTGATCTTTGCACAGACCGCAAACCCTAAACTCGACTTCATTATTAAGGATGAGGTTGTATTGATTACGACATCCAATGCCGCGGAATCGGAAGAGAATATGTTCAACCGTAGTTATGACGTTTCAACGATTCTGCCCTTGTTTGAACAGGACTGGTCAGCTGGCATCAAGCGTAATTCTGCCCGCAGCATGGACGACGGCTTTGGTGGTGAAGTGGGCTATGGCATGGAAGACGGCATGGGGGCAGCAGCCATGAGCGGCGGCATGAGCGGTGCGCTGGGCATGGGCGTAGGTGACCAAGAGATGGGAGCGGGTTCCATGGGAATGGGTGAAATGGGTGGCTTCGATTCTGGAACGGGCGGCATGGGTATCGAAACGTCGCCACGGCTGCAGGATCCTGCGGATCGGTTGCGAGAAACCATTCAGCAAATGACGGCCCCTCCATCAAAATGGCGAGACAGCGATGGCGAAGGCGGGCAGATCATTATCACAGGAAATCTGATGATGGTCCGCCAGTCTCGCCGTGGCCACAAAGCTGTGGTTGACGTTCTGGAGCAGTTG
>JAGQQE010000637.1 GCA_020426345.1 Planctomycetaceae bacterium | reverse complement strand
CACGATTTGAGTTACGACGAGCTGCCCGATTACAAATCAGACCCGCTAGCCGACGTCCGTGCAGAAAACGAAGTATGGAAAGCAGAACAGGCCGAACAAGCCGCTGCGAAAGTGGACTCGGACCAGCCCGCTAAGTCTTCAGAAAAATCCGACTCGCAACCTTCTGCGAACAATGCAGAAGAAGGCAACTCCGAGAAGGAGTCCAAACCGGCTGACGATAAAGCCAAGAAAGAACAAGCTCCAAGAGCAATCAGCGTTTCCGCAATCAACTGGAACGACCTGGGCAACCAAGTCTGCTTGGAGCTGAGAACGGCGGACAACAAAGACCGCTGGATCACGACGATTGACCTGCGAGCCAAGAAGCTAAACACGATCGTCCATCGACGTGATCCGGCTTGGATCAACTGGAATGTCGCAAGCCCCCGCTGGCTGGCTGATTCCCAAACGATCTATTACACCACCGAAGCATCGGGATACGCGCACCTCTATGTAACACATATTCCATCGAATGCGACGCGTCAACTAACAAGCGGCGAGTATGTCACGCGTAATGTGACTCCGAGCCGTGACGGTCAGTTCCTCTACTATAAAGCGAACGCCCCACATCCAGGCATTTATGAAATTTACCGTGTGAATGTGGCAAGCGGCCAGCAAGAACAACTCACCCAACTCGGCGGCGATAACGATTACGCTTTGTCACCCGATGAAACGAAGCTACTCCTGACTCACAGCACGGCCATGAGTCCGCCTGAGCTGTGGATACAAACCATTGGAGATCACGCATCGGCAACGCAATTGACTCGAACCGTTAGCGCTGAGTTTTCTGGGCTGCCCTGGATCGCACCTCAATACGTGACAGTACCATCGCGTGCCGGCCGACCAATCCATGCGCGGTTGTATCTGCCACCTGGTCACGACTCATCAAAGCCAGCCCCTGCGGTGATCTTTATTCACGGTGCCGGTTATCTACAGAACGCGCACCAAGGCTGGTCGAACTATTTCCGCGAGTTCATGTTCCACAGCCTGCTCGCTCACCGTGGTTATGTCGTGCTCGACATGGATTATCGAGGTTCGGCGGGCTACGGCCGCGATTGGCGAACCGCCATCTATCGACAGATGGGGCACCCAGAAATTGACGATTTGGAAGACGGCCGCACTTGGTTGAACCAGTCGCAGGGCGTCGATCCTGAAAGAGTCGGAATCTATGGTGGCTCGTATGGTGGATTCATGACATTGATGGCCCTCTTCACACGCCCAGATACTTTTGCCTGTGGTGCTGCACTTCGTCCTGTCACCGACTGGGCACATTACAACCACGGTTATACGAGCAACATCCTCAACACACCGGACGTCGATCCCATGGCCTACGCTAAAAGTTCGCCAATCGAATGGGCCGAAGGTTTAAAGGACCCGCTGTTAATTTGTCACGGCATGGTCGATGACAACGTCTTCTTCAAAGACACGGCTCGATTGGCTCAGCGTTTAATCGAGCTGCGCAAGGAAGACTGGGAAGTCGCCATGTATCCCGTCGAGGCTCACGGATTTACCAGGTCAAGCAGTTGGTACGACGAGTACCGAAGAATTCTGGAGCTTTTTGAGAGGCATCTAAAACCATAAGGTGACGGCGTTGTTTAATGATTGCGGCCACGCGAACCTTGTGGGAGTGTAGCAAGCCGTTCGACTTAAGCCCGATCCAAGTGGCTTAGGTGATGCCACACTCCCGTCTCAACAAGTCGAGACTCCTTTACATCATCCGTATTAGAATGCGTATCGAATAGCGAGCGACACCTTCACTCATTCATGCTTGCGGATGAATTTGCGTAGAAATTCAATTGACTCACTATTCATCGACTTGGCAAGTGTGGCCAATCGTTTCAAATCCGCGATCTCCTGTCGACTGACATTTCCACGATCCAAGGCTGATTCACATACCAATTTGACTTCTTGCAAACTAAGTTTGCCATTATCGTCAAGTGCGTCTTTGACAGCTTTTCTTACAGAAGCATCTTTTATCTTACCTACTATCGGATACTTCTTTTTTTGGTCACAACCTGCTTTCTTGAGTCCGGCTTCGAGTACCCGAGCATAATCTAGCACCGAGCTCGGCGTGACCAGCGGGTAATTCCCTGACTCTGGATCCGGTGGAGTGTCGGAGAAAACGGGGCGATCTAGATAGTAC
>JAGQQE010000636.1 GCA_020426345.1 Planctomycetaceae bacterium | reverse complement strand
TAGAATTTAAGTTTACCGGGGCGTGCGCTTGACTTTGGTGCCGCCGATTTGCTGCACGCTTCGTGCGATCGTCGACCTTCTGCGGCCACCTGTTCATCCGGCGAAGGCTTCGTATACTCATGCCGAATTTGCTGTGGCTTGTTACTTCGTTGTTTCGCTCCAGGAGTCCTCAGATGCTTTCTCGCTGGTTGGCATGTCTCTCGATCCTGCTGATGACCGCACAGGGACCCGCGAATGCTGCACCGTCGCCGCCAAACGTCTTGTTTATTGCTATCGACGACCTGAATCACTGGGTGGGGCATCTGGGCAGGCATCCTCAAACCCGAACGCCCAATATCGATCGCCTTGCCCGGGAAGGCGTCACATTCGCTCATGCCTACTGTACCGCACCCGCGTGTAATCCTTCTCGTGCTTCACTGATGTCCGGACTGCGCCCCAGTTCAACAGGTTGTTATTTGAACAGCCAGAACTGGCGCCCCGGGATCAGTGAAGACAAGCTGTTGAATACGCACTTTGCCAATGCCGGATACCGTGTCTACGGTGCAGGGAAGATTTATCACGGCAGTTACAAGCCTGGTGGAATCTGGAATGACTACTTTGCTGGTACGGGAAAGACACGCATCCATCCTGATGCCGTGAACGACGGAGTCGGCGGTATCAAATTTTATCCGCTGGCAAATTCGGATGAGGAGATGCCCGATTACAGTGTCGTGAGCTACGGGCTGCGAAAACTTGAAGAAGAAAGCGACAAGCCTTTTTTCCTCGCAATTGGACTCGTCAAGCCTCATATGCCGTTTAGTGTTCCACGGAAATGGTTCGACATGTTCCCGCTGGATTCCATCCAGCTGCCGCCGCATCGCACAGATGATCTCGATGATGTACCTGCGGCCGGCATCAGGATGGCTGGTGCTGACGGTGACCACGCGCAGATCATCGCATCCGGTCGATGGAAAGAAGCTGTTCAGGCTTACCTGGCCACGATCGCGTTTTGCGATTCGCAGGTGGGGCGCCTTCTGGATGGTCTTGCAGAATCCCCTCACCGTGAAAATACGATTGTGGTTCTGTGGAGCGATCACGGCTGGAGTCTCGGAGAAAAATCTCACTGGCGCAAATTCGCTTTATGGGAAGAACCCACTCGAACAGTATTCACCTGGAAAGTGCCCGGTGTCACGAAAGCCGGCGGTGTCTGCGGCCGCACGGTGGACTTTTCGTGCATTTATCCAACGCTGTGCTCATTGACCGGACTGAAGATCCCCGATCATATTGAGGGTCGCGATATCTCACCGCTGCTGCATGATCCCGGGACACAATGGGACCATCCTGCTTTGACAACGCATGGCTTTCAGAATCACACAGTCCGCACCGAGCGCTGGAGATACATCCGCTATGCGAATGGTGATGAAGAGCTCTACGACGAACAGGCGGACCCGTTTGAATACATCAATCTGGCTGACGTTGCCGCGCACAGCTTGACGAAACAGCAACTGAGAAAACTGTTGCCGGAAACCGACGCTCCAAACCTGCCTGGTGCCCCGGATGGACGTGGCAATGGAAACGGTGCCTCCGGCAGGAAGAAACGCGCGGCCCAAAAGAACGCTCGCAGCGGAGGCGAAGACAAGTCAGGGGATCAGAAGTCACGATAAGAGTCCACGGTTTACATGACATGCACAGGGTTTTCATTTCTCCACGGGTTGGTGGTCGACAGAACTCGTCGATGAGCATGTCTTGCCCCATTCGTTAATCCGGAATCTTTGAACGGGTAGCAAAGTATGGGGCATTTTGTTGCCGCAGCATTTTTGTCTGTTCTCGTCCTCATTCATTGGCTCGCAGGCCGATGGGCAAGTAAGGACTGGTATCTTCTGTCCCGGTCTTACTCCTGCGTCCAGGTTAACAAACCCGACGACAGCAGTTACGACGGTATTGCAATATCAGGATCTCGTCGCTACCCCGGAAATGCCGCCCCATTCGTTGCTCGACCATCCGTCGCATCCGAATCAATGCCAAAATCCGCCGGAACCGAACCACCGTCAAATCGCCAATCCCGGGGCGACAAGCCCTTGCCCCATCAGTAAACTGCCCTGCATCGGATCCATTATCGTGATGAATCCCGCAAGCAAACAACCAAGCCGCAATCACTCGTAAAGCGGCAAAGTTCAATGCTCGATCGATGCGTCGGATAATCGC
>JAGQQE010000635.1 GCA_020426345.1 Planctomycetaceae bacterium | reverse complement strand
TTTGGCTGCACTGAAGAACGTCTTCAGGTAACGTAACCCGTTTCAGCGTGTCGTTTTAAGAACAAGTGGAGGATAACGGACTTGAACCGATGACCTCTTGCATGCCATGCAAGCGCTCTCCCAACTGAGCTAATCCCCCGGTTTTGGTGGTGCGTGTCCTAAGACTTTGTCACCGAGCGAAGAACACTATCACGCATCCAAAATACTGTCAAGGAGACTCAATGGCCGGAAGTCAGTTTCGTGACTTCGGGGGAATGGGTTCACGGCAGACTCGATTTTTTTTGGAGTTGGCCGGTTTTTGCCGCTCCTGGTGGACAAACGATTTCTTTTGCATTCTCTGTCAACTACCTTCGGGCGCCGGATTACTGGCGACCAGGCCCCACTAGTCTTGAGGACAGATCTCAATGGAATCGAAATCAATTTCGTTCGCACGACGAGCTTTTCTGGCTTCTGCGGCCACAGGAATACTGACAACCCGGAGGAGCGCAGATGCTGTGGCTGGCGAATCAGCTGGCGGCGGCAATCAAACAATCGCCTCACCGTTTCGGTTCTGTCTGAACACGAGCACGATTCGAGGGCAAAAACTCGGCATTCAGGAAGAAATCCGTATTGCCGCTGAGGCGGGATACGATGGAATCGAACCCTGGATTCGGAGTATCGCTGAATTCGTTGAAGCCGGTGGGAAATTGGCCGATCTTCGAAAACAGATTCAGGATGCGGGTCTGACAGTCGACAGTGCGATCGGTTTTGCTCAATGGATTGTGGACGATGAGTCAAAACGGAAAGCGGGGCTGGAAGAAGCCAAACGTGACATGGATATGCTGAGAGAAATCGGGGGAACTCGCATCGCCGCTCCACCATCCGGCGCGAATCAGGGCCCGAAGCTGGATTTGTTTGTCGTCGCAGAGCGTTATCGCGAGTTGCTGGAACTTGGCGATCAGACGGGGGTCACACCGCAGCTGGAAGTTTGGGGCTTTTCTGCCAATCTTTCGCGGCTCGGCGAAACTGTATTCGTGTGCACCGAAGCTGATCATCCGAAAGCATGCGTGTTGCCGGACGTTTATCATATATTTAAGGGCGGCTCTGGATTTAACGGCCTCCAGTTGTTGAGCGATGCGGCGATTCAGGTCTTCCACATGAATGATTATCCCGCTTCGCCATCACGACAGGAAATGAATGACTCCCACCGCGTCTACCCGGGAGATGGCATCGCTCCTTTGACAGACATCCTGAACATGATTGGCGGCAATGGACGCAGCGTGACATTGTCACTGGAGCTATTCAACAAAGACTACTGGCAACAGGACGCGCTGCAGGTTGCAAAGACAGGTTTGCAAAAGATGAAGACTGCCTGTGAAGCGGCACGTTGATCACGGATCGTGCCGGAAGAATGTGCAGAACCAGCGCAGTGTGATCAGTCGCTTGTCGATTGAGCAACGTCACTACCGCGAATCTTCGTAAATTGCGGGCTCGTGATAATTGCGTTCACAACCGTTGAGATGCGGTAGTCATTTCGAGCAAGATCTTTCTGGATGTCATCCAGGAGTGGTTCGTCGGATAGTTGTGTTGCGCGGCCAAGGGCATAGCCAAGCAGCTTTCTGCAAAACTGACGAACGATAGCGTCACGGCGATCGGTCAGCAGATAGTGTTTCATGCCTTCGAAGCCGTCGATCGTGGTTCCGTCCAGAACCGTTGTGCTGGTTTCGACAGGTCGGCCGCCAAGATCCCTGGTTCGGAAACGGCCGATGGCGTCAAAGTTCTCGAGGGCAAAGCCGTAGGGATCAATCCGCAGATGACAGCCGGAACAACGATCGTCGCTGGTATGGCGCTCCACAAGTTGCCGCACCGACAGTTCCACATTTGCTTCTTCTTCCGGTAACGGAGGAACTCCTTTCGGTGGCTTTGGTAGTTTCTCGCCCAGCACGACTTCGCTCAGCCAGTTGCCTCGCAGAATCGGACTTGTGCGTGATGCACCAGATTGTTTCGCCAACGTGGCGCCAAGCCCGAAAATGCCTCCGCGTGCATATTGCCGCACGCCATCGACTCGCCGCCAGTTGGTGCCATCTACGCCCGGGATTTCGTAGTGTTCTGCAAGAGCGGCATTGAGAAACGTGTGGTCAGCGTCGAATAAATCCAGAAGAGATCGGTCCTGTTGCAACAGGTCTGTGAATGTCAGAATCGCTTCTTCGTACAACAGCG
>JAGQQE010000634.1 GCA_020426345.1 Planctomycetaceae bacterium | reverse complement strand
CTTCGTCCAGAAAAATATTCGCCGGCTTTACATCGCGATGCACCAGGCCCTGGGCGTGAGCCGCTGCCAGTCCTCTTGCAGCCTGCATACCAATCCGCAGGATCTCTTTTAATTCCAACGGCCCTTCTTCATGGAGTCGTTTTTGCAGCGACACACCACGTGAATAGGGCATCACGAAATAGGGCACCGTGCGCCACTCGCTGACTCCGTGAATCGCCATCACATGATCGTCGACCACGGCCGCCGCTGCCTGAGCTTCGCGAGCGAATCGCTTTCTGCCAGCGCCAGACACTGCGAGATGAGGCAGCAACATCTTGATGGCCACGTATCGATTGAGCGAACGATCAAATGCCTTGAACACCGCCCCCATTCCTCCCTGTCCAAGCAGTGCGACAATTTCGTAACTACCGATACGCCCCAGCATGGCGGGATCGTCAGTCGGGCCGAGCAGTTCCAACAATTGCGTTCGCTGATCAACAGGTGCGTCCAGCGCGTATTCGTTATCACACGCCTGGGAAGCTGTTACCCCCAATGCCTCTTCAAGATCATTCCACCAGTCCAGATCACCCACCGTTGCCTCCAACGCGGCCCGACAGGTGTCGCAGTTCGACAGGTGTGTTTCGACTTCGATCAGCCGCTTTTCAGGCAATTCGCCGGCGATGAACAATCGCAATGCGTCGTCAGGAATGCATGTCGCGGACGTTTGCATCAGATTATTCTCCAAAGATCTGTTAATTCTTCGAGCTTCTGTCTCAGTCGAGCGGCAACTCGACATCGTGCGGCATACACAGCACCAATCGAACGCTTGTACGTGGCAGCTACTTGTGCCGCCGCGCGGCCTTCCATGGCGGTAGCGTGAAAGATCGACCAGGTCGTTTCGGTAAATTCGGATTGGATTTCATTCGCTGCCCAGCGAATGGCCTCCAGGCGACTTTCTCGTTGCAGTATCCGGTCCAGTTTCAGGTCTTCGTCAGTTGGCTCAGTGCTGCCAGCCGGGATTTCGTCGAGAACCTCCGCAACACTGGACGTGCCCGCCGCCGCGTCGGGACGTAACCGCGTGAGCGCATTGAGGATTGCGTTGCGACTGATTCTGGCCAACCAGTTTCGGAAGCGTGGCCCGCCATCAATGGGCTGCCAGCTTTCAATTGCCCTGGCCACAGAGGCGAAAACATTCTGAGCCAGGTCTTCAGCATCAGCGTGTTGCAACCCGCGTGCCCGGGCCATTCGACAAACGACCGGTCGGTAGACAGCGATCAGCTCGCTCCACGCAAGCTGATCCTCTGGATCTTTGACCCGTAAAATCAGGCTTTCTCTCGTTTCCGGCCAATCGCTCATGTGTGTCCTCTATTGGATTTCACACATGATTGCAGATTCCTTACACGAAATCCTGATTGGCCGCGTGTTAGAATGTTTCAAACACTGCACACCTGATGTCCGGAAAGGTTCTGATGCTGTCTGCCGGCGATATCGTCATTGTTGAGGTGGTCTCTCCTCAGGTCTTTGGGGTCTTCTGTCGCCACGGTTCAGATGACATGCTCGTCGTGATTCCGCAGACATCGTGGATTGCTTCGTTCAATTCCTGTTTCCAGTTTGCTGAACCCGGTGATCGATTGACTGTCAGAATCAGGCATGTCGATCCGGCAACGGGGAAAATTGCAGCCAGTGTGAAAGACGTACATCCAGATCCGTGGGAAACGGGGAAAATTGTTATCGGCGCTCAG
Organism: Planctomycetaceae bacterium; assembly: GCA_020426345.1. Taxonomy (GTDB): domain Bacteria; phylum Planctomycetota; class Planctomycetia; order Planctomycetales; family Planctomycetaceae; genus F1-80-MAGs062. Next base: position 492 of record JAGQQE010000634.1, on the reverse strand, counting down.
TATGAAGCCCGTGTCGTCCGGTTTGTGGAAACCGCGGACCGTTGCGACGGCAAGCCGGGCTATCTGATTGAGTTGCTTCCCGGAAGTTACGCAATGATTCCGGCGAAATCGCACAAGCATCTGAGTGGCGACATCGTCAAAGTCAGGATCCTGGCCGCCGATATTCGTCTCGGATCCGTCGTCGTCGACTGGTGGTAACTGTCCTCGTCAACGAAAAGAATGCGCTATCCGGTTCATGGGTTGAACGAAACACCAGTCACCTGAAACATTCTGCGACTGCCAAAAGTCTTTTGTTCCTCGAAGAGCCGATGACCAACACAAACGCCGGGCAAATTGCATCGATCAATTTTTGCGAAGACGATGGTTCACTTCCCGCGGTCGCGTTTGTCAACATCTCTTTGGAAAGCGTGGCGAAGGTGTAGCACTTCATGGCATCAATCGGTCGCTGCGTGTCGAGGTCGCCGACGATCTGGGACGACGACCGGCGCGGGG
>JAGQQE010000633.1 GCA_020426345.1 Planctomycetaceae bacterium | reverse complement strand
CGGCATCGTCACGCTCGATAATTCGATTGGCAATGAGCTGAGTCACGAGGTCGGCCACAACTATGGGCTCGGTCATTACGTCGGCGGCTTCAAGGGTTCGGTGCATCGCTCGGCCGATCAGATCAATTCCACCTGGGGCTGGGATGCAGACAAAAACCGCTTCATTCCCAACTTTTCGCCGATCCGCAGCGGGAAGGAGACGTGTCTTGACGATCAGTGTCAGGATCCGTTCGATGGTCGCTCGTTTGGCATGGATGCAATGGCCGGTGGGTCCCCGTTTTCCGGCTTTAATCGCTTCACCCTTTATACGCCGAATACCGCCGCCATCATCCAGCAGTTCCTCGAAAGCAAAGCCGTGTTTGATGCCGACTCACCAACCGGCTTCAGTCAGTGGAACGCCGACACCGGCAGGATGGAACCCTTCAGTCACCGGATCGATGTCTTCGAACAGACGACCGCACCGGTCAAAGATCTGACCGAAGCAAAGATGGTCTCACTGCTGGCCGAATACGACCTTGTTCGAGTCGCCATGCAGGACGGCAACTGGACGAAGAACATCGAAGTACCGGCTGCCTCACCGATCAACCGAGGTCGCATCGTGACGATCGATCACGCGGCGGCTTACGACAGTTTTCTGTTCATCAATGGCCAAAAGGTGAAAGTCTCACGAGGCCTCAGGACCAGCTACACATCCGACGGCAAACGGTGGACGGAAGGCCCCGTCAAGACTCCATCGATCGAACGCAGGCCGCAATCGTTCGGCGTCCCCGTAACGACGCTGGTCGGGTACTACGATCCAAACGGTGAATTGAACAGCTACATCTATCCAGCGATGCATGGAGCCTACGGTTTCACTTACAGCGACGATCGCGATCAGCTGAACGAACAGGACTGTCACCTGCTCGTTGAGACCAGCAACGGACCGCTCCGTTTCCGTCTGGCCAACCATCGCCTGAGCGAAAAGGTGATGAACAAATTCCACGTCAATATCCCGGAATCCAGCCAGCCGCGCAGCGTTACGGTCGTCTGCCGAGGAAAAATGCTGGACGAACAACCCATTGCTGCAACAACGGAAGAACTGACCTATACCGTCAACGGTCGGTGACCCGGCATCTGCAGATATGGAATGGCAGAGAACAGTCGGCGGCCCATTGGCTGCATTGGATGATTTATCGACGCGATACGACGATGAGTAGCCACAGAATTCCACCACAACTCCCAAGGAGTGTTGCAGCTGATGCGGCCAACCAGAAGGTGCCAATACCGTATCGTTTGTTGACGTACGCATGCCGGCATTTGTCGCCGAAGTCGTCGAAGAACTCCCACCCAAACGCCCCCGCAAAAAAACCGACTGTTCCGCCAACCAGTAGCCCAGGGATGATAAAGAGCCACGAATACTGAAGGCCGAACACAATTCCGGCAAAGGCGCCGACCGCACTGAGAAAGAGCATCGATAGTCCCGAACCGCCAACCATACTGTCATGCCCTGAAATCGACGGGATACCGATTGATGGATTCTGCACGCTTTACTGGACCAGCGCCAAGAATCAGTTGGTGCCGGTGCAGATCTTCCGAAGTGTGTACGGCCTGTCGGCAACCCTGCTGCATCTGATTGTCCGCATTTGCGACTTGTCGCGATTTCGCGATCACAGCAGACCGTTCCACCCAAATTGAAGAGCGAAAGCCGCGACCAAAATCGTCAGTACAGTAACAACGCAGCAACGACAGCACTGATGACAATAGCGATTAACCATTTCGACGCGAGCCTACTCGGAATTACGCTGATCTTCGTAGAGGGCGAAAACTGCCACGCTTCACCGCTAAAGTGAATCCCGCAATGCTCACACTTTGTGGAATGCATCAGAATCAGCTTGTTGCAACGGGGGCATCGGACAGTGCTATCGAGGTCCAATTGTTTGCTGCGTTCCGAAAAGCTGAGGATGGGTGATTCAGGTTCTTCCATGCGAGCCTACTGGTAAGATTCTCAACGCAATGCGAACGACACAGTGCACGCGGCGGGATTCATCACAATAATGAATCCGCTGCGGAGCAGAATACCGATGGGGCAACGGATTGTCACCCTGGGATTCATGATTTGGCGGTGGTTCGGTACCAACGGATTTTGGCTTTGATTCGGATGCGACGTTTGTTCGAGCAACGAATGCGGCTGCATCTCCGGAGTGGCGCAGCGACGAAGAAACTGGTTTCTGTTT
>JAGQQE010000632.1 GCA_020426345.1 Planctomycetaceae bacterium | reverse complement strand
CATCGACGTCAACACCAACACGCGATGGCTTCAACACCGAATCCCGTACCGGGAAGCTGACGCATCCCGCTCGCCAAAAACACTTGCGGAACACCGGTTGAACCCATACACAATGCGGTGTCAAGTAATTACTGAAACACCTACTGGCCGGTTAACACCGGGCCGCTCGCCGGGTGGATGGGTGCTGCACCATGACTCACATCAACGATCTTAACTACGACTGGTTCTGGTTCCTGACATGGACAACCTATGGCACGTTTCTTCCCGGTGACAAGCGAGGAGCCACGGGAATCCTCCATGATCAATCCGGAGTTATGATCGAACATAACAAACTCGGACAAGAGCATATACCTCATTCGGATGCATTGGCCCGCTGGTCGAAACTGCAAATGAAGGGTGATGCGATTCGGTTAACTCGGGAACAAGCCCGAGTCCTGCTGACTCAGTTTCACTGCACGGCTTCATTCCGACGCTGGCGACTGCTGGGAGTGGCCATTATGGATAATCATCTTCGTGTTGGCGTCAACGTGCATAGCGACCCGGATTCGGAGACCATTCTTCGCGACTTCAAAAGCTACGGAAGCCGAGCCCTGAATCTTCAATGGGGAAAGCCGCCATCGGATTCACGATGGACTGAATCCGGATCAAAACGCAAACTCGATTCCGACAACTCCGTCATCGCCGCCATTCGTTACATCATCAACCAGCAAACCCCGTTGCTGGTGTGGACATACGAAGACGGAATGATCGTGCCCAGGTAGATCCCCCGCGGCGAGCGGCCTGGCGTCAGTCGGCCGGTACATCCACGTCAACACCAACACGCAACCCGGCGAGCGGCCTGGCGTCAGCCGGCCGGTACATCCACGTCAACACCAACACGCGATAGCTTCAACACCGAATCCCATACCGGGACGCTGACGCATCCCGCTCGCCAAAACACAATCAATCGTGACAGACTTTGGTCTTCCGGCTCCCGCAGTCCATCTGATTCAATTTGTCCTGAAGTATATGATCGCCAGCCCCCTGAATTGGGCCGCTGAGGTATACAGACACCGATGTTGCAAACGGCGAGATCGTGAGTTGTCTGAGTAACGGACTCTGGCTGGCAGTGAATTCCGGCGAACCCTATGCCGCGGGCGAGCGAGAAAAGGTTTCAGGAACCAAATCCAGAAATTGATTCACCCGCACCGTGATTCACCCTGGCTCATTAACAACATGATGTGTCGGCCTCCGGCCGTTGTTCCCCAGGACTTGAGAACGGTGGCTCACGCCACCGGCAGCGATTCTGCCGGGCTCCGCCCTCCCGACAACCCAGGCGACGAAAGAACTCGCTGACCTGCTGGTCTCGGAACGCACCGCAAGATGCCGGTGATTTGGCATTTAGCTTCGTTGTCGTTGATAGATTTCTGCCAGGATGTCTTCCACAGATTTGAATTTCTTCTTCGTTTCCATCACGGTTTCAATGCGTGTTCGGGCATCCTGTGGGCTGTGGCCCACGCTGATCAACGCTTCGTATGCCTCGGAGAACAGGTCGGATGAGGAAGCTTCTTCGGCGGGTAGTTTTGCTGCGATCATCAGGGCAAACTTGGTCATTTTTCGTCGCAGTTTGGCAATGATACGTTCTGCGACAGCCGGCCCTATGCCAGGAAGTGTACTGAGTGTTTTCACGTCCTGTTCTTCAATGGCTTCCGCAACTTCTCGAACCGGTCGCACCATGGCACGCAGTGCTTTCTTGACGCCGACTCCATCGACAGAACAAAACAGCTCGAAGAATTCTTTTTCGGCGTCGCTCGTGAAACCGATGATGCGAGGAGTGAGTCGCCCCTGTTGGGGATTACCATCCAGATATTCAATGGTACGGAGGCTCACGTCTTCGTTGAATTTTGACTGCAACTGGCGGCGGACAAGGTCCGGAATCAGGACTTCATACTCGAAGCCGCCGATCCGAATCGTAGCTCGGACATCATTCAGATCGACCAGAGTGCCTGTAATTCGCGTGATCAAAGAACACCTCACGAAACACGTGAAAGAATCCCTGCCGGGGGGCCTCGGGAAAATAGCAAAGCTGCTTTATGTTAGTCCGGAGCATAGCGGATCATCACGATTCGCTCAAAACCGCTTTTGGCAGACCGATGTCAGTGAGATTTCCGTTGCGCAGCCGGGCAAGCGAGGCCGCCGTTGTGGCGGATGACGGCTGCGTTTGCTGTCCGTTGAAAAACCG
>JAGQQE010000631.1 GCA_020426345.1 Planctomycetaceae bacterium | reverse complement strand
TTTTCGAATCTGAATCATTGTTTCCTCCGTTTATCGCTTACTGGTAATTAGTTTATATGTGATTCATATGGGAAAAAAAATGGTTATGCAGTCACACTTTCGCGAGCTTTCTCCAGCAGCCGGCTGAGTTCCCTGAGTTCCGTTGCCGTGAGGTGGCCGATGAGTTGCTTGTGCAGATCGATCACCGGGCTGTCCATCCGGCTCAGTAGTTGTCCGGCTTTCTCCGTGAGTTCGACATAGATGACTCTTCGATCCTCGGAACAGCGTTCCCGGGTGATGAGTTCCTGTTTTTCCAGGCGGTCCAGCAGCCCGGTCATTGCCGGCACCACCTGAATCATACGTTGTGCGATTTCGAGACAGGGCATCCGCTTCCCTTCGCCCCGAAGGATACGGAGCACGTTGTACTGCGAGGCGGTCAAGCCAAAGTCGCGGAATAGTCTGCCAAAACGGTTTTGGAACTGATCGTTCGTCCGCAGGATGTTCAGCATCGCTTCCTGTTCGGGCGAATCGAACGGCTGCTTCTTCCTGAGTTCGTTTTGCAATCGGCTTTTCGACATGACTTCCTCTCATGTAGATACATTACATGTCATGTAATTTTGTGTCAACTGATTTTTCTTTTTCATCAAGAGCAGAGCAGTGAACGTCATACACCCTGGCCTGTCCTTTCCGTCGCAGGACATTGAAATTGCGAATAGCTTGAAGTTGTCAACAAGTCCCGGCCTCGTGGGGCGATCGCGTCGTCCTTCAATTTCCCTGACAGCAGTCGAGTGAGAGACATTAAAGACCGGGGTGTCAGTGTGTTGTGCGACCTTTGACACGCACCGTCGGTTGGCCTCGCGGTCCGGGTGATCAGCAAAGGTTGGTCCAATTGCTGGTTACGGATCGTTTTTGAGCTCGGCAAGGATGCAGGCTGGCAAGGTCATCAGGATTATTGGGTAACCATGTGAATGACGAAGAGTGGCTGCGCTTAGGCAATTCCGAAGAGATTTGCTACCGGACGGGAATCAGCGACGGGCAATCTCGTGAGTTCTGTGACAAGACATCACTCGGCGTTCGCATCGAGAGGGTTGGCACAGTGCAACACCTCCACCGACCGACCATCGGGATCTTTGACCACGGCCCGCAGACCCCACTTCGTTTGCTTCAGATCACTTACAAATTCGACTCCCTGATCTCGCAGTGTGGCAACGAGTGATTCCACGTCGCCGACACTGAATCCAAGGCGAGTTGTGCTGTCCACCTCATCGGGACACTGAGCCGGATAAATTTCCAGGACCAGACCATTAAATTCCGCAGCCCAGTGAATCGGGCCTTTTCCGTGCTGCTCTTCCTGAAAGCGAAGACCGAGCATTTCGTAGAAGCTCACTGTGCGGGCCGGGGCGTTTGCGCGAATGACGAGCAGGTTAAGTCGGGGTGATGTCATTCCCGTCCTCCTGACGTGTTGGACCATTCATCCAGTCCGATATTGGCTGCGGCAACGGAACTTCCCGGGGCATAGACTTTCTCCAGGGGAGTCAACAGGGTTCCCGATTTTTCATGACCGACGAATTCACGCTGATGAGTCACGAATTCGCTCATGTCGATGATCTCGACGATTTCGCTCTTGCCGAAGGATTCCAGCGTCTTTCCTCGAAGGCCGAGTTGAACTGCTCTGCGTTCACACTTGCCACCACTGGGAGTATGGTCTGGGTCCCACTGAAGCCTTACGTCAGATCGTGCAACCGCTGCTTTCCACACTTCATGGCTCTCAAACAACTCAGGAACGAATGACGATGGGACGGCCTGTTCCAAAAGCGAATCGAAGAAGGGTCGCCGTAGTCGGATTGCCAGAATGACTTCCTGTCCCTGAGATCGCGCCCAATTACAGCGGTACATCATCCACAGGAAATTGGGCTTAATCCAGCTCATTCGGCTATAACTGAACTCGCCGCCGAAGTAGCCGTTCTTGACTGCGAAGTTCCCGATCTCCGGTCGATACGCCTGATAGACGATAATCGTGTCATCATCGTACTGAGCGAGAATATGGCGACCGGCTTCGGGCCATCGACGTATCTGGTCGTCATAAAGGCTGGTTTCCAGGTTCATTAATCGTTCCTTTACAACAACTGCAAATGCCCCGTGATCTTGTCGATCTTCTCGGCGTCGTCCGGGCCAATGGCGAGACATGTTCGAGTCGGCACGCCGTGAAACTCCGTCTTGCCGCTGTCGGTAATCAAGTGAACCTCAAGGCCA
>JAGQQE010000630.1 GCA_020426345.1 Planctomycetaceae bacterium | reverse complement strand
GGGTTTGAAACATGTCGGCTGACCATGGAATACAACCGATTCACATAGTCAGCTCCGTAGGCGTCGCCCCAGTTCATACAAAGAAACTGTCTTGGGTTTTCGCTCATGGTGTTGTCAGTACTCTTCGAAGTCCGGTAGTGATCATGGGGAATTCTTTCAGGCGAAGGTAGCAGTACTCCGGCAATCCTTCTACGGAAACAGACAGTCCGGAGACCGCTTCCTCAAACAGGCTGACGAAGTGCCCGGGGTTCTTCACAACGGCCTCCAGACCTCGCCGCGGTTTCAGCAGACTGTGAGCAAATCTGAGGTAGTCGAATCCTCGTTGCTGCGGGGACTGAAGTTCCGGTGCCGGAGCGAATTCGAAATCAATGATGGCAGCACCTGAAGATTCCGTCGCCGAATTCTCATCCATTGGCCACGGTATCAGAAAGTTGCCGCAGTTCAGGTCCATATGAACAATGTTGTGGTTGTGCATGCACCGTATCGCGCGAAGGCAGGCAGGCAGGTATTCCCAAAGGCTGTCCGATCGCGTGCGTAAGCTGTCACTGAGACGCTGGCCCTGAATCCAGTGACTGGCAATGAAGTGGTTCTCGTAGCAAATGATCCCTGGGCAAACAGCTGCCGGCGAAAGCAGTTGGTAAGCAGCGACTTCCTTCTGAAGCCGATCGAGCGGACTCAGGAGTTGTCGTGGGAGTTGTGGTTCATCGGGGATGGGGCGGCGTTTGTGGTCAATGACGCGAACGCTGGCGATGGGGTTCTTTGCTGCCACCCGGTCGGCATCAAATGCGGAAAGAATCAGGTCCTGTCCGCCGCCGTTTGTGGTTCGTTCGAGCCGGACGCTCTTTTGTAATTCCAGAGAGAGGCGGGTCCTTGCCGTCATCACCTGTTCGCGCAGACGAATCGCCTGAAGCAAACGTTTAGCAGTACGGAAAGGAGACCTCATGTCTCATCCTTTGTTCTGTTCGACGCACATCACTGACAGGAATTGCCTGAAGGCTGTTGGCAGTGGCGTCTCCAAAAACGACGAACACTCTGTTTGAACTGCCTGTTATTCCTGGACCGCCAGTGATTCACGTTTCCAGGAGACAATGTCGTCCAGAATTTCATCCAGTGTCATGACAGGTTTTGTGGCAATTGTCTGGAACAGCCGATCGACGTTCGGCACACGTCGCTGAACATCTTCGAAGTCTTCGCTGTATGCCTTGGCGTAGGGCAGGAATTCAATTTTGACGGAAGGATCTGTTTTGGCAATGACTCGTTCTGCGAGCTGCAGGATGGAAACCGGTTGGTCGCTTCCGATATTGAAAACTCGCCCTTCAGCTGCCGGCGTCTCCATCAGCCGGACAAGACACCGAGTCACCTCGTGCACATGCGCAAAGCATCGTACCTGTGAACCATCGTCATAGACGACCACAGGGCCGCCACGCAAAGCTGCTTCCACAAAACGTGGAACCACCATCCCGTAATTGCCGACCTGTCGCGGTCCAACGACGTTAAAGAATCTGCCAACGGTGACCCCAAGCTTGTATTTGCGATGGTACGCCAGAGCGAGAAATTCGTCGATGGCTTTCGAACAACCATAGGCCCAACGCGGGCGACTCGTCGGGCCAAGGTGCAGGTCATCGTCTTCGACCCACGCATCCCCGGGATGCTTTCCATAGACTTCACTGGTCGAGGCAAGAAAGAACTTTTTCACGTTACTTTGAACGGCCAGACGAAGCAGATGGTCCGTGGGATAGATATTCGTCTCGATCGTGCGTACCGGGTCATCTGCAACCAGCTTGACTCCAACAGCTGCCGCCATGTGGTAGATGGCATCCACACCGTGAACCGCTTCGGCAAGCGCAACTGGGTCAGTGATGGATCCATTTCGAATTTCCAGCCGACTGTTATGTCTGACTTCTTCGAGATTGCACTCGCGCCCCGTTGACAGGTTATCCAGTACCACAACGGTATGCCCCTGACTCAGCAGTAGCTCAGTCAGGTGACTACCAATGAACCCAGCGCCGCCGGTGACCAGGCACTTCGCCATGAATCGATGTTCCCACGATGGAGGTGTTGAATGTCGAGCCGATCGAGTCGGCGTTCTTCAGGAACCCGGACGATATCACCGAATGGAACCGGATTCGACGCAGCCCTGTCCTTCAAGCCCGTGATTTCCGAACAAGGGCAACACAACACTCGCCGTCCTGACCGGTATGACTCGCGCAATTAGCAGAACCCTTAACATTGT
>JAGQQE010000629.1 GCA_020426345.1 Planctomycetaceae bacterium | reverse complement strand
GACCTGACTCAAGTCCGCAATCGTGTAGATCCGTTCGCCAAGCTGGACCCGTTCCCCCTGCTGCTTCAGCTTTTCAATGACCACACCTCCCAGTGGTGCATAGATCGTCAGATGGTCTTCGGGGGCACTGCTTTTCTCTATCTTCGTGATCTGCTCTTCTTTCAAGCCGAGTAGACGTAACTTCTCGCGTGCGGACGCGACCAGATCGATCGGTTGAATGAGCGTTGTCGTGGAAGTACGCTCTTGGCGGTTCTTCAATGCCTGAATCAGTTCCTCCTGTGCCGAGTACAATTGTTCGCTGTAGATATAAACGAGGTGGTCCCCCTCCTTCACATCGACACCTGTGAAATCGACGTACAACCGGTCAAGCCGGCCAGGCACCCAGGCAGTGATGTAGGCCAGCTTCGTTTCGTCGTAGTCGACACGGCCGACCATCGGGATTTCATGCATCACATAGCGGCGCTCGACAGGTTTCGTCTCAATCTGCATCAGCGCCCTGGATTCCTTGCTCAATGTCAACGTTCGCATCCCGCCTGAAGTTTTGGCGACCGGAATCAGATCCATTCCACAGATGGGGCACTTGCCGGGTTTGGGTTGGCGAATTTGCGGATGCATGGAGCAGGTCCAGAGCGTTTCCCCGATCGGTGCGGAGGCACTCTCTACTGGTGATTCGGACGCGCTGCCGCCTCTAGTCCTTGAAAACGCTCCGGCTATCATCATTCCCATCAGTAGGAACAGGATCGCTTGGACAACAAACAGCTTTCCGGAGTGTCGCGACCAGAACTCGGATAGACGGTTTTTTGTCGAAGCCGGTGCATTCATAATGATTCTCCGTCTGTCTTGGGTTTAGCAGTTGTGCCTAAACCGACCGCCAGATTTGGATGCGAAATCCGCGAACGCACCTCGAGCCGATTCAGGAAGCTTGAGACTTGCTCGAGATCCCGAACAGCTTCCTGAGCAAGCTGTTTCTGATAGTACGAACTGACAACGCCAAGCAGAGTCAGTGTCCCCGTCGAAGGATCGAATTGCACTCGGATCTCTGCACTTCGACAATCTATCCCTCGTCTAATCAACGCCTCTGCACGGTCTGCGGCCGATGTGATTGAAGGCGAGACAGAGTGCATTTGCCAGGATCTCTTCGTATTGTCCGGCACACGATCACTTCGCAAATCAACGGCGTTCATAATCTTGTGCCCTCCCGGTCCTGGCTGAACCAGGCGACAAGTTTGTCGACCTCGCCGACATTCTCAGCACCGATCACCGTGAGGTGCCGCTTTCCAGACTTCCAGGATGCGGCCATTGAACTTGGGAGTTCCACCAGGGCGCACTGCCTTGATTGACAGGTTACATTCACGGTCGGTCTTGAGCCGAACCAATCAGGCTGATCGTCGTCATGCTCAAATATGGCAAGTGTCGTCCCGTCAGCACGCCGGCAGAGGCATTGCACGCACGTGCAGCAGGGCATTTTCATGACGTGAGTGGATACCAACGAATAGCCCTCAGGCAGACCATCGGCAACAACCGGACGATAACCAGCACGCTCAACGGCCGCTTCTGGTTGAACTGAGTGGTGCTGATATTGCGCGAGCAAAAACGACTGAGCGTTGTGCGGGTCGGACTTGAAGCGATCCAGATACTCGCCAAAGACCGTCATGAATTGGTGGTGCTCACTTGGGGAGAACAGCGATCGGTAGCCGATGACTCCGACGCTCACGGCAACCAGGACTGTGGCTGCGAGGATTGCCCAGCGTCTGGCGGACCAATAATATGTTGCAGAGCGAGACGATGTCGATTGCCGAGAAGTCGATGACGGCAAGACCTTGCTGTCGATTCCAGACTCAATTCGCGTCCAAAGCTCTGCGGACGGAGGCGAAACCGTCGAACCGGAAGCGAGCTGCGACAAACGACCGAAACCATCCAGTTCCTTGCTGCATTCGGAACATCCGCCGACGTGCCGCCGAACTTGTAGATGAAGTTCGTCACTCAATTCGCCATCGAAGTATGCCGACAACAGGTCTTTGACGTCTGTGCAGTTCATGTCATGCCTCCCAGCCGAGATCAGCCAAGTGTTGCTGGAGTTCACGACGGGCTCGATTCAAACGCGATCCGACTGTCCCCTCGGGGATGTCCATCACTTGAGCAATCTCCCGGTATGACAGACTCTCAACTTCTTTGAGAACGAAAACTGAACGCAATTCGGGATCGAGCTGCTGGAGAGCCTGTTCGAGCAACTCC
>JAGQQE010000062.1 GCA_020426345.1 Planctomycetaceae bacterium | reverse complement strand
TATGGTCATCCAGCAGGCAGAACGATTTGGGCTGGCACAACTTCACCAGCTGCGAGGCCGGATCTGTCGAGGTAGTTTTCAGGGGTATTGCTTCCTGTTTTCAAATGCCGAGACCCCGGATGCGGTGGAACGCCTGAGTGCCATGGAGCAGTCATCCGATGGATTTGAGCTCGCGGAAAAGGACGCCGAATTACGCGGGCCTGGAGACGTGCTCGGCCTGCGGCAAAGCGGTTCGATGCCATTGCGGGTTGCGAATCCCGTCAGGGATATTCACCTGCTGACAATTGCCCGCCGAATGGCTCAGGATCTGGTGGATTCCGAAGCATTCGACCAACCGGAATTCCGTGCACTGAAGACGACGGTTCTGGATCGATTCGGCGAAGCGCTGGACCTGCCTCAGACAGGTTAAGACGGCTTAAAGAAGAGCGCAGCCACTGTTTCTTCAAGGCAGTCTGACAAGAGTGCCGAAGCGTGTCAGGAAGTCTAAAGAGATGCCAGAACGCTTCTCAGGACATCCATGGAGCTGCTTTGGTATTCTTCTACGCGTTTCCGGGCAGCCTCGGCTTTGAGTCTTGAGGCGTCCGGCTGCAGCGCCATCTGCAGGACAGTCGGCGCAATCTGCTCAACATCCCCGGGTTGGTCCAAATCAAACAGCCATTCCTGAAGCCCGATATCTTCCCACATATAACCCTTGGATGTCTGCTCTGCCCAGCGACAAACGATTGCTGGTATGCCGTGTCCAATACACATGATGGGCGAATGCATTTCGTTGCCGAACAAACCGCGGCTCCGCACATAAGTGCTGACCGCTTCGCCAGTGAGCCAATAATCAGGTCGCCAGACCACGCGTTTTCGCACTTCCTCTGGCAGCGGTTCCAGAAGCATTTCCCGACCAACGGCCATCTGTGTCCGATCTTCCGGGCACAGCAGAATCTTCAAATCGGTTTCTTTAACGACCTGGACAATCGACTTCCGCAATTGAGCATGGTCGTGTTCTTTCATGGCTTCGTTGCGTGCATGCTTGACCTCGTCGAATGGCACATTCTTAATCGTCCAGTAAGGTGTGTAGCGAAGTCGGGGAATGCAGCACAGGAACCGTCCCGCTTCCAGTTGATGTTGTCTCAGAAAATTCCCGGCCCGTTCGTCATCCCTCAAATCACAGGCAAATGCACCATCCGGACCAAACTGCATCACGGGAGCCGTGCACCCTTTCTGTTTGGCCAGTGCAAGCGAATGCGAGTCACGAAAAAATACGAATCGAGCTTCGCTGAGCACATCGATTGTCCGGGCCATCAATTCTTCGGACGTTGAACTAGTCGACGTTGAATTCCGCAACGGCAGGGTGATCCCATAAATGCCATAGGGTTTCCGGGTCGCTTCTTTCCAGCGAATGACATCCTTTTCGGCCACGAGTGAAGGGCCTGATCCGTGAAGCAGAAAGTCACAGTTGTTAAACGCCTGCTTCAGATCATCCGAAGATTTCACGATCTTCAGCCTGGGAAATCGATCCTGCAGCAATTTCTCTACGCCATTATCTACGCGACTTGGCCATAAGGTTACGTCGATCTCCGGCAGGTGAGTTTCAAGAATTCGCAGGACGCCCGGTGTATGAGCAATATCACCGATATTGACCGTCTGCCAGGAAGACCGCAACAAAACATGTGCGGGTCGGCGACCGGCCCCAAAAACAGACGGACAATTGACTGCTCCGATGGCCAGAGCAGACAGGAATTCTCGACGTCGAAACGATGGCATGACAAGGCACTTGCTAAATTGAATGGCGCAAACTGGAGAACATCAACATGCTAACCGATCAGTCCTTCAAATGCTCTGTTCAAAGACTGAACTGAACGCGACGCGACGATGACGGGAATCTGACCAACCCAGGTTTCCGTTCGGCCCAAATCCACACCAGTTGGTTCATCCCAACCGGTTTCCAACGGCCGGGCAGAAGAAAGAACATCGTCCCCTGCACCCGCCTAATCGGTCCGTTGAAAAATCGAGACAGGCACGCTGGACGGCTGTAGACCGTCGTGTTTTCAGGTCTCCAGCTCGAGCCAGTCCAGTTCTTCAACAGGCTGCGAACCTAACCTTCCGCAACCAGCGTGACAGGCATCCAGGTCGATGGATCGAATGAAACAGGGAAATCATCACCCACGCTCAACGGTAGTTCGCCAAGTTCGCTGTCGTGAACAACCAGGTAGAATCCTATCCGTCCAATTTCAGCAACTTCGTTAAACCCGGGGAGTTCAGTTGAGGGCAACCAGACTCGCAGTTGGTAGCCATCTGTGGTCACAACGGTTTCGGCCCGACAATTCTCAGGATTCAACTGATGTCGGCTGTCCCTTTGTTGCGCGATTTCGAGACGGATGATTCTGGGTTGTCCCTGCGATTTTGAATCAACAGGAACGACTGCCAACGCGGTGCAGTAACCGGTTGCGCGGTGGACATCCGCCGTATGCCGGGTATCAATACAAATACTGACATAGTCTGAATTCTTCAGGTCTGCACTCCGTCCTTCAACCGCGAGCTTCTTGCCGGAAACGAAGACATTCACAGCAAGCCCATCCGGATTCCAGGCCATCCGTAACTGAAACGGTGCCGGACCAGCTTCCTGGTTGCTGTTGAGTTGTGAAGGAACAAAGACGCTGGAAGACTCCGGCAATTCGACGACACCGTTCTTCTTTACCAGGGTGTCGATTCGCGGAATTGCCGGAAGAAATTCAAACAGGAACGAGTGAGGTACGATGGGCGGCATTTCACGGGTCAGTCTTTAGTAATGGTTTCATCCAGGTTCAGGATCACTCTGGCAACCGCGGTCCATGCGGCCAGCTTCTGGGGAGTCATTTCTTCCGGCAATACGGGAGGGCTTGCGGGATCGATGGCGGCCAGTTGCCAGGCTTCCTCATTGCTCTTCGATTCGAATTTCTGAATCTGAAGATTCCAGAAAGAACGCAGGGCAGATGATTCGGCGTCTGACGGGTTTCTGGCAAGGCACCGCTGCATCATAGTATGAACAACGCGGGTGAATTCAGAACTGTCCGCGGTGTGCTGCATCTGTCGATTGGCGCAATCCAGCACAGCATTCAACGCCAGAGACCGGGCGCAATCGACAAACAGTTCTTCGTTCAGCGTTGTTAAGGCCTGCAGAGGCGTATTTGAGCGATTTCTGCGGACACAGGCCGTATCGCCTCGCGGCGTGTCGAAGTTTTCCAGGACCGGGTAAGGAACAGATCGAAAACGGAACGTGTAAATCGCCCGACGGTATCGATCTTCACCGGTTTCCAGGTTCCAGGTCTTTGGACCGTAGCTCGCGGGCGGCTGAAACAGAAAATCCGGCGCCGGAGGATAGACTCCCGGTCCTCCGATGCGTCGATTCAACAGGCCACTTGCGCTCAAAGCGATATCGCGAACAATCTCTCCGGAAACGCGAACCCGCGGTCCGCGAGCCAGCAGACGATTATCCGGATCACGGGCATAGAGTTCCGGACTGACGCGCGAGGACTGCTGGTAGGTTGAGGAACTCACAATCAGACGATGAATGTGCTTCAGGCTCCAGCCGTGATCCATGAGTTCAACGGCCAGCCAGTCGAGCAATTCCGGGTGCACCGGGAATTCACCCTGAGTGCCCAGATCTTCCGTGGTTTGGACAATGCCCGTGCCAAAGTACTCCTGCCAGATTCGATTAACGATGGCACGCGCTGGCGTTGGCGAATCACGATTCGCGATCCATCGCGCAAAAGTCAACCGACTGGAACCATCGACTGGCTGGTCATTCAGCCATTTCGGCACGCCGGGAAAAACCTGATCGGCTGGTTTCAGAAAGTCGCCACGAGTGAGCAGATAGGTGTCCCGGGGTTTCGCTTTCTGCTGAAGCACGAGCTGTGTTGTTCCCTGCGGGTGCTTCTGCCAAAGTGATTCGATGGAGGAATTCAGGTCCTGCAGTTCCGCTTGCTGCAGACGCCACGTGCTGAAGACATCTCGGTGTTGCTGTCGAGTCCATTGATCAATGGATTGTTTCGCGATCTCGCGAACCGTGGCCGGTATTAAGTCGGCCTGAGGATCCTCGTGGTCGGCCACCGAGAGTCGAAAGCGTCCCAGATTGTTGTTCTGGTTGTCGTCGCTGTTCCAGCCGCCATGCATCTGAACCAGCCTGAATGTCACTCGAAACCCGTGCTCACTTTCGAGTGGTCGTTCCGGCACAAACACGGCATTGCGTGGCACGTTGCTTCGCCCGCCGCCAATATCCTGCCCCCATGCCGTCAGATTGTCTCCATCAATTGCGTATTCAATTGGCCCGGTCACTCGCTTCTTATTCGATTTATCATCGTAAATGGTATCCAGTAGACGTTCGGGAGGATTGACGTCTGCCGTTGCTCGGAGAAATTTAACTTTCACAGCCTTCGCAGCAGGATCCGGATTACCATCGGCCCGTAACGGCTGAACCTGAACATTGAATTCGGTTAACGCGGATAACCCATCGACGGAACGTCCCGGCCCGCCGTGCGGCAGATTTCCATCATTCAGCAGTTCGATCCGGAACCCGGTGAGCTTTCGGAAACTGGTCTGCCCTGTAAATTCCGTTGTGTGTCGTGTTGGCGCATAGCCCTGAGCCAGAATACTTCCGTCATCCAGCAGGTAGTGTTTCTGGCCTCCACTGCTGTCAAGTTCCGGTCGAATGATGTCCCATGTCGGAAGAGGTTTCGCAAGCCCGGACGACCAGTCGGCAAGACGCTGATCAACGTCAGGAATCATCGCCCGCGCCTGGTCCTCCAGTTGCCGGATCTCGGCAAGAATTCGATTGCGTTCGTTCAGCTGCGTCTGCGTGTAGACGGTCGCCTGCGCCTCGTCACAATTATTCAGAAACGCAAACAACTGGTAGTACTCACGCTGAGACAGCGGATCGTACTTGTGGTTATGGCACTGCGAGCACTGAATGGTCAGACCGAGCATCGCTTTGCCGATCGCATCCATTCGGTCGAACATGGCTTCCATTCGAAACTGCTCGGGATCCACGCCACCTTCTTCGTTAATCATTGAATTGCGGAGGAAGCCTGTTGCCACAAGCTGATCCTGAGTGCGATTGGGTAACAAATCCCCTGCCAGTTGCTGGATCAGGAACTGATCGTACGGCAAGTCGTCGTTCAGCGATTTCACGACCCAGTCGCGATAGAACCAGACAAACCGGGGCTTGTCTTTTTCGAAACCATCCGAATCGGCGTAGCGGGCCGCATCCAGCCAGTGACGTCCCCATTTCTCGCCATAGTGCGGAGACGCCAGCAAACGATCGATTTGGTGATTCCATGCAGCGGCTCGGCCGGATTGTTCTTCCAACGCGTCGAATTCTGCAAGTTCTTCGAGCGTTGGTGCCAGGCCGATCAAATCCAGGCTGAGCCGGCGAAACGCCTGGCGGGCGTCTGCCATCGGCGAGGGCACCAATCCTTCAGATTCCAAACGCGATTGAATAAATGCGTCGACAGGATGAACCACGGGGGCGCCGTCAGATGATTCAACCGTTGGAGGGATTGGTCGTTCTGGTGTCTGAAATGCCCAGTGCTTCTCGTAAGCCGCCCCCTGCTGAATCCACCGGCGCAGTATTTCAACCTCTTCCGCTGAAATCTTCTTGCCACTCTCAGCCGGCGGCATCTTCAGATCGTCATCGTGGCTCAGAATGCGAGCCATCACTTCGCTCTTTTCGGCTGCTCCCGGAACAATTGCGGTACCAGAATCGCGTCGTGCAGTGGCGTTCTCAAACGTATCTAATCGCAGGTCAGCCTCGCGGTGCTCCTCATCTGCCCCATGGCACGAAAAACAATTCGCCGCGAGAATCGGTTTGATGTCGCGAGAATAACGGACTTTGGCAACTTCGTCAGTAATGGGGCCTTGGGCAACCGCAAGCGTCGAATCCGCTGGCCCCGGGCTCAACAGAGTCACCAGTGTCATGCAGAAGGACAGATACTTCATTGCTGAACCGTTCATTTCACATCGTGGGTAATGCCAGGAAGTAACACTCAGAATCGGATTGGATAGCGAACCTGGAAGTGTGCAAACCTGACAGTTGGTTGAAAAACAACGATGCAGGTCATCCGATACGTCAGCAGGGAATACGTTGGCCGACGCTCCGGAGCGTCGATCCCTCACTGATGCATCGGGCTTCCTGTTCAAAAGGGCTGCGACCACTCAGAGCCCGATTTCATCAGCCGTGCATGTCATCATCCTCAGTCACCGGTGATTTTCTCAAACCAATCCGGCAATGTCGAGCCCCGGGGCAGCGAGGCGGTACTGCTGGAATACAGTGTCATTGTGTGTTGCCTGCCGTACGGTTCCGCTACACTCGACCGGGCCGTGTGAGCAAACAGGCGTTTGTTCGTTTTGCTGGGCAAGAGGAGTTGATTTGATGAGGCTGTTAACCGGACTGGCAATTCTGCTTTCCGCGTGTCCTGGGTCTGCCGACGAAACTGACATGGCGCAGACGGAACGTATTCAGAAAATGGCGATCGACGCTGTGAATCAGCGACGTGACGAATCCTGGAAGATCGCACAACAAATCTGGAAAGCAGCTGAACCAGGTTATCAGGAAGTGGAGTCATCAAAGCGCATTGCCGACGCGCTGCAGGAGGCCGGTTTCCGAATGCAACGCGGCGTGGCCGAAATCCCGACGGCATTCACGGCTGAATTTGGCGAAGGAAGTCCCGTCATCGGAATTCTGGGAGAATACGACGCGCTGCCCGGGCTCAGCCAGACTGCGTCCACGGATCCGGAACCGCGACAGGACGGAAACAACTACGGGCACGGTTGTGGACACCACCTTTTCGGAGTGGCTTCGGCATCCGCAGCCATGGCTGTGGCAGATCAGATCCGAAATGGACACTTGAAAGGAACAGTTCGGTTTTACGGATGCCCTGCCGAAGAAGGTGGCAGCGCAAAGGTCTTCATGGTGCGTGACGGATTGTTTGGCGATTGCGACGCCGTTTTCCACTGGCATCCTTCCAGCAGGAATTCCGCCGGGGATCGAAGCAGCCTGGCACGCATCGCCGTGAAGTTTCAATTCAAAGGTCGCTCGGCTCACGCTGCGGGTTCCCCGGAACAGGGACGCTCCGCGCTCGACGCGGTTGCTTTAACGAACCATGCTGCGGAGCTGATGCGAGAACATACGCCGGAAGGAACCCGCATTCATCATGTCATCACGTCCGGTGGCGAAGCCCCCAATGTTGTGCCAGCTTTCGCAGAAGTCTATTACTACGTCCGCCATCCGGAGGCTCGCGTACTGCGGCCGCTGTATGAACGGCTGGAAAAATGCGCGAAAGCAGGCGCGCTGGGAACAGAAACCGAACTGACCATCAAGTATGAAGGTGGTATCCGGGAGATCCTGCCCAATCAGACACTCTCGACCCTGATGGAACGCAATCTGCAGAAACTGAACGACCTGGAATATACGGACGAAGAAATGCAGTTCGCAGTTCGCATGCGTGAACAAATTCCGCAACCGGAACCTTTGGAATCCATCCGGAGCGTCAGCAACGTCAGCGGTACTGTTGGCAAAGGATCGACCGATGTTGGTGACGTCAGCTGGATCGTACCGACATCCGGATTCACAACTGCCTGCTGGATACCCGGTACCCCGGGACATTCCTGGCAGGCCGTCGCCTGCGGCGGGACAACCATTGGAGAGAAGGGTTTGCACCTGGCAGCGCGGACGCTCGCGGCATCTACCGTAGAGCTTATGCGAACCCCAAATCTGCTGCGGTCTGCGAAAGACGAATGGAAGCAACGAACAAACGGGACCACTTATGAGCCGCTGATTCCGGAAGGAATGAAACCACCGCTCGACTATCGCAACTAAGCACCGGAAGTGCCTCAGTTCTCAAGACTCCACAGAATTCCGCTGACGTCAGACAATGCCCGGGATACCCGACAGTTCCGCGGCCCGGACCAGTTTCCTGTTCCGCACTCGTTTCAGAACGGCCCCGGCAAGAGTTTCTTTCAGGCACAACGATACGGCAGAAATTATTTCCGATGAACGATTTGGAATCGAATCCCTTTGACAATCCCTACGCAGCGCCGCAGGTTCTGTCGGTCGCAACAGAAGGTTCGACTGATGCGGAGCGACTGCGACTTGAGCACCTGTCGCACGAGGCTTCGGTGAAATCCATCGGACTCCTCTACGGCATTGGGGCACTCCTGGGAATCCCTTTTGCTGCTGTGGGCATCCTGACAGGCATTGCGATGAGCCGGCTGATATCGTCAGATTTGGCAATCACTGCGTTTGGCCTGTGTATTTTTGTCGCATTCGGATTCCTCGCATACGGTCTTCAAAGACTGCGTCCATGGGCACGCATCCCAACTGCAATTTTGTCCGGAATCGGCTTACTTTCGTTTCCAATCGGCACGCTTATCAACGGTTACATTCTGTATCTGGTCCTGAGTGCCAAAGGAAGGATGGTTTTCTCGCAACAGTACAGGGAGGTCATTCAGCAAACACCCCATATTCAATACCGAACATCCCGCGTTCTGTTGTTTGTGCTGTTCGTGTTCATCGCGATCATTGCTCTGGGGGTTGTCTCAGCGTTTTTTCTGCGCTAACAGCCTGCTGAAAACGAGACCGGCTCGAGCTGGACCTGAAAACACGATGGTTTCCAGTCGTCCTGCGTGGCTGTCCTGGTTCTCCACTGGTTCTTCAACGGACAGCGTACAGCCTTCCGGAACGCAATGCTTCATTGCCGACGTCTGGTTGATTCGGGCTTCCTAAATCGCAGGCAGCTGTGGCGTTGAATCTGCATTGGCCTGCATATCCCGCAACATCTCGTCCACGGTCACCGAATTCACGCCTTCAAAACTGACGCGAACCGGCAAGGTCGTCAACTGATGGGTTCGTGTTCTGCGAAACAATGAGTCGCTCACTTTGAACTGCCAGATCACCAGTGCCACTCCACAGCTGACAATCAAGGCGAGCCAGCTGAGCCACGGGGTGAGTTCGTCGGCTCCGTTCGACGTTGAGACTGGTGCAACGAATTTGCGCAGTCGTCCGGTTAACAGAAGGGGGGTCAGGCCTACATCACCTTCACCGGATGAACCTTTGCGAAAGTAGCCTTCGCGTTTGTAGAAGTACGCCGTAAATTCGACCAGCGGAGGCTCTTTCGCGGATTGTACTGCCAAAGGCAGATCGTTGTCCGCAGCAACCGCCACAACGTGAACAACACGATTACCGGAATCCGGCAGAGATACCCAGGCATCGTAGAGCGTTTTCAAGCCAAAGGAGTTTGCATCATTTTGAAGCCGATCCAGTCGCCTTAACTGCCCCTTTAAGGTCCAGGGACGTCCGCGACATTCGTCGGGAGATGTCATGAAGACGGCATAGTAGCCTTCCGGCACATTCTGGATGGACTTACCTTTTAAGTCTGCGGCCAGCCGCAACGACGCGAAGTAAGATTCGGCTTCTTCTTTTCGAATCCCAATCACATCATCCTGGATCGGTTCGAGCAGGGCTTCGGGAATCCGGGGCAGATTGTCTCTTGAAACCGATTCTGCTGCGGGAAGGCCGCTTAACTCCTGATGCCGAGCGGCTTCGTTGGCATCCAGTGCCTGACTGTACTGATTGCTGCTGATGAAGATTTCATCCTGAGCCAGCGTGCGGGAACCAATGCTCGCGTTTCCGGCTACATCCTCCTGCGTTGCGGATGGCTGCTTTCCTGTAAAGAATGCCCAGAAACCAGGTCTCGCCCCAGCGCTGATCAGAATGGCCAGTAAACCAATTCCGAAAATCGCCAAGGTCAGCCGTCGCTGATCGCGCGAATGCAGAATTCCCCGGGGCTGTCCTTTTGATCGAAAACGCACGGCTTCCGCCTTTGATTCAGAGTCCACCGACCGATCGCATCAGCGTGCACGCTATGATTGATCGCTGTATTTGCTGAGCATTTAACCTGAGATCAGGCAAATCTCCCAGACCACCTATGCAACACAGTCTACGTTTTTTCGAGGAAATCTCTCAACCCACCTTTGTTTTCGCCAGAATACCAGACAGGATCGGCGATTTCGGGCATTTCCTTTCATCAGACGTACGTGACGACTCGTTACTTTTGTTTTGCCACCCGTCTTATCAGAATTCGCCTTCCCGTCGATCCTTCGTTTTACCATTGCGGGCTCTGTCCGCCGCATATCAATGGCTTCGTTCCTCGACAAAATTCAGCGTGTGAAGTCCAGACTGCTGGGAACAGCAGCCGCAGATATTCCGACTCCGTTCGAACTGCGTTGCCATTGTGGACACCGAATTACGGGGATCCGCCAATCCTCAGCGCAGCAGTCGACGTGCAGCCAATGCGGCGAAGCTCGATTCGTGTTGCCAGCGAACGTGTATCCAGCAACCAAAAGCGTCAAAAGCGAAGCGGTTGGTCAGGAGGTCTCCGAGCGTCTGGCCGCAGCGGCAAGGGAACTGTTACCTGCCGCCGGCGAATTGCCTGCTCGAACGGCAGAATCGCGGGCAAACGATCAACCTCACGGTGCTGAGACAGATTCGCAGACCGGCCGCTCTGTCCCGACGGAACCTGCCACCGACTCGAAGCCGCGGCTCAACCTGCCGCAAATCGACTTGAAGAGGACAGCTAAGCGAACATTCACCCCTTTCCGATTGATCATGCTGGGAGCCCTGCTCGCAATTGCTGGCACTGGTGGATGGCTCATTCATCAGCAAAAGCTGGAATCAGCGCGACAGAATTGGCGGGCTGCCACCGACGAAATCGAAGTGGCACTTGAAAAAGGTCGGTTCGACGATCTGCCCGGTCTGCTCGACACGGCCTCTCAGGCGGTTCGAATCCTGGACCGACGCGATGCCGACGCAGCGACGGTCGTCAATCTGAAGAATCAAACCGAAGCCGTCCAGCGTCTTTCGTCGCTGGATCTGATCAGCGAACTGGAACGGGTCTATTCGGCCGCGGGACGTGTGCAAACAGAAGACGTCGAAGCCAGCGTAGCACTCCTGACAGGCACCTTCCAGATTTTTGACTGCCCTTTGAAGATCATGGGGGATCGTTCAGATCGTGTGAGACTCATCCTGCCAATTGCAGTCAACGGCGACGGGATTCGAATTGAATCCGAATCCGCATTGCTGGTATTGGCGGCTCAAAAGTTGTCCAACATTTCCATCGTTTTTGCGGCAAAGATACTGTCTTGTCGCCCACCGGAAGCTTCCGGAGAAGACTGGATCATCGAGCTCGATGGACGCGACTGCTCATTAATCACGACTTCTCTGCATCTGGAAAAACTAGGGCTTTCTGTCGACAACAATTCTGCACTGCTTCAGCGAATTGAAGGACAGAGATCATTCATCGAGAACGCGGGACTGTTTGAACTCGAAGAAATCGACCTCCTTCGAATTCAACAGCGAACAGAACGGGAGAAGCAACTGTGAAACCAGCATCGCTTGTTGCAGTGGTCTCGCCAGCATTCGCCACAGAAAATCACAAACGCCTGCACCTGAGTCTCTTTAGATTCGCCGCAGTTCTGGCTTCCTGTATTCTAACCGTTGCTGTTGCCCACCCAGCCATGGCACAAGTGCTTGATGCGGGGACGCTGAATGGCCAGAAGGATCAGTGGGACGACTGGATGGCAAACGGAAAACGTCTGACCATCACGGGACGATTTGAGGGCCGGGCGGGAACCAGTTTCCGCCTGAGCAGGATTCCGTTCAGTTTCGAACCACCTCGAAACAATCCACTGCCGGAAAGAATGCGAGACGCCCAGAGGATCGAAGTGTCCGGCAGACTCATCAGTCGTCCCGGCCGAATCGTCTTTGATGTGAATCGTTTGTCTGTCCTGGGTACCGACACCGAAATTATTCGCGAACGGCAGAAAGAACTGCCGCCAGATGACGCGAAAGCGATTTACGATCTGGCGGACGAATTTCAGCCGATCGCAGACTTTTTTTCCGATGCAGCCCTGAATAACGAACTGATCGCGCTCCGGGAAACAGGCTGTCAGATTCAGCGCAGAGAATTCCGGGACGACCCTGAAAGGCTCAGGCAACTGACCGAGTTTGCGAAACAAAGAAAGCTGAGCAATCGACTCATTGAATCGCTGAAGTTTCAGACCGTTGTCGCAGAGTGGAAATCTCAGAGGGCTGATCCGAATACAGTGATCAGACATATCGAAGAAGAAACGACAGGCTGGGACCAGCGTTCGGCAACGGGGACTGACAGAACGGAAGAACTCTTTCGCGCCGATCCTGTCGCGGCATTCGATGCCAGTGGAGAAAATGATCGTTTGTATGTCTGCCGACGTTTCTACCGCATGGTCGTCCTGCAGGCATTGCAGACGCAGCTGAAACCGGATGGTTCCAATGGTATTCAAATTGCGACGCAGATTCGGGAACGGATCCCCGAAGAGGTGACCGTTGCCGAGTCCATGGAAAGACGTGAACTGGAAACGCGACTGAAGAACGTTAAATCTCTAAGCCGAGCAGAACTGGAACAACTGGCAGACCTGCTGATGACACATCATCGTGGCGAGGATGTTCCTGCCGCCGTTGACGAGTGGCTGGCTTCGCAGGAAAAGCGTTTTCAAAACACGGGGCTATCCGGATTGCTGCGGACAGCGGATGAGTATCTGTTTGTTGGGCGTCGATGGACGCGCATCGAACACACCCACAAAGGCATCGATCTGCTGAAACAGTCCTGGGAAATCGCAAATGCACAATCGGTAAAAGATGCCGAAGGTATTGCCGAACGCCTGAAGACACTGGGCTGGGAACGACTCAAGGATCAGTGGATGACATCGACGCAAATTGAATCACTTCCGCGCGACGATGTTCAATTGGCCATGCGGGAAGGTCGCGTCGTCAAGGGGATGACCGCAGAACAGGTGATTGGCACACTCGGTCAGCCCGTACGAATTTCACGCCTCATTTCCTCTCGCTCCATCCGCGAACTGTGGATCTACGACGGGCAGGGGTCCGCCGGCGTGATTGTGCAGTTTCAACGAACACGCACCGAGACTATCGCCAACGCTCGCGTCTCCAGCGTCACCACATCAAAAGGTCGATAGTCACCCACCAACGCAGTCGAAAGTGTCAGCAGCATTCCGCTGCGACAACACACTCACTTGCCATATTTTCAGACGGTCTTGACTGGACCACTGCTGAAAACCACACGAACAGCAACCCCAAACAAGAGCAAAGAACATCTTCAAAGGCGTGCAAGGACTGGCGATCCCTCGCTGACGCGTCGGGTACCGTTCTTTGAGAGGTGTGTTACGTATTAACCGCGGCCGCCGAGGAAGGAGGCGCTATCGGCAAGGCGGCGGCGAAACGAGGACGTTTGTTCGGCCAGCTTTGCCAGTTGCTGCTGATCCTGCTTCACCCGATGAACTTCAGATTCGAGGCCTGGAAACAATCCGTTCACGAGTCGCACGTCGGCCATCGACTGGGCCAGCTGCCGGATACGTGCGGTCAATCCGCGCCGTAGTCTCCACGTAAAACCCAGAACCAGCACACCGGACCACAACAGCAGGAAGATCATGGCAGGAACGTAGAAGTCGATGGTCAGCAGCGGTTCTGAATGCCCGGCGTCAGAGACCAATGGTTTCAGAAATGAAGACCAGAAGAAATTGTGTCCAATGCGAGCAATCAGGAAGACCACATACAACAGAAACAAAGTTTCGTAGCGGGCTCTCGTCAACCATCCGCAATGACTGGCTGCCAGTTCCTCAATCAGTAAATCGATTCCGCGTCGCGCGTCCAGCAGAAATTCGCTTTCAAGCGTTGCGGCCTGAGTTCGTAACACGGCTAAATCATGGCGACTTTCAACCGCGGCGGTTTGAGGCAATCCGGCGGCTCGAACGTATCCGGATACGACAACTCGGGATTCATGCAGTTCCTGATCACTGATTCCAAAAGTGGAAAGTCGATCAAGATTCAGATCGGCCTCCTGTTCCTGAGCTCTTGACTTCAGCCAGCGTGCGCCCTGCATCGCCCCGATCAACGCCATTTGAGCGGATGTGCGAGCGCGAAAGAAACTGAAGGATGCGATAAATGCTCCCAGACCGTTGTAGAGACGAAGGACCGTAGAAAACGGACTAAAGCCCCACATGTCGGTCACGGCCGAGAGAAGACGTCGCTCCCAGAGATGACGGTTCAGCAGTAGTTCGTCCGTCAGTTGTTTGTTCAGGGTGTCACGAAGTCGCGTCCGCTGTTCATCGAGGGCAATCTGAAGTTTCTCGACCGCTGGCAGGGCGTTGCGATAGTCTGCTTGTGCAATGTTCAAAGCCTCTTCCAGCAGATCAGCGACATTGGCCCTTCGTATCGCCACTCGCCGGGAAGCGCCCAGCTGATGGGTGAGCAATTCAACCAACCGTCCAAAATCTCCACCTGGCTGATGCCCCTGCTTTTGTTCCTGCAAAGCAAGTCGTGAGTCAACAAAAAACATGTCGGGAACCTGCCATTGCCCCGAAAGCACATTCTTCCAGTCATCACGGATATCAGAATCCACGTCCGCGTGGGTTTGTACAAAGACCAGACGACATCCGGTTGCGACGTCGGCAAGCTCATCAACAACACGTGCGCTTCGATATTTCTGCTGAGTCGAAACATAGATCAGCACATCACAGTGGGGAACGATGGATCTCAAAAGAGCCAGATTCGTTCCTGTACCCGCGGTTTCGCTGGTATCCGGGTCGGGACAGTCGATCAGCACCAGTTCTTTCAGCACCGGCGAATCTACGGTCTTTAAATGGAATCGAGACAAATCCAACCCCAGTGCGCTGGCATCGATTGAAGGATGCACCAGCAGAATCGGAATTGTCGTTGTCGGACGCTGCCGACCGGCGGTCGTCACCTCTTCGCCGACGAGCGCATTGACCAGACTACTCTTGCCCGTTCCCGTGCCGCCGAATGTTGCGACCACCAACGGCGATTGCAAACGAATGCGCAGCGATTCCACACGGTTGAGAACTCGCCCCACCAGATTCCGGGCCTTGCGAGCCGGTGGCCAGTCCGGGCAATCCGAAATCCACTGCTGCGTTCGCTGAGTCAGATCGTCAACTTCTGCCAGAACCGCAATCTGCTCAAGTTCCGAATGGGAGTTCATAAATTGAAAAGCCTCTGGACCGCGCGATGGCAGTGTTTCTTCAAGTGACAGCAACGCGATAGCTCAGGCAATTCCCCATTTCCCGGCATGACCAATCCGGCCTGACTCCCTTCACCCGGGAATTCGAGGTCCGTGAAAGCCCTGTCTGACCCTGGCTGCCGGTCCAGCACTTTGAAAAACCGTTGCGAAACATCTGAATCCGGAAACACTTGTGAATCCAGAAATACCGGCCCGGGTCACCTCTGTTGGAATTGTCCGTCGCTCGTGCAGTGTAACGAAAGCAACGAGACCAGGCTATTTCCCGGACCCGGCGCCTGTTTACAGTCGCCATTCTTTTCCCTGTCCCGGAACATGAACCACGACACAAGGCTTTCGACGAAACGGACGAATCCGTTGATCATCGTTCTTACAACGTGTTCCTCACATTGAATACCATCCCTGCATCCGCTGCTGCGATGTGCTATATTCCGGCAGCGTGTTTCGTTCATTCCCGGCGGTTCCTGAAGCGTTGATTTCTCCATGGCAGCTGATTCTGTTTCGACGACAAGTTCAAATTGCACCGATGCTTCCTGCTGCTCCGGGAGTGCCTCGCCGGAACTTGCTGCACAATTGCCCCGTCAAACCAAAATCAAAGCCTGGGAAGCGACCATTGATGTTGCAAAACGCCCTCAGCGCAAAGACCTTCCCCCGGCTCCGGAGAAAATTCATCGTCGGTGGGATCGCTTAGTCAGGCTGGTTGGCGATGCCGGCGTTCACCGTCTGATGAATGCTCATGTGACAGTGTTCGGGCTTGGAGGCGTTGGAAGCTACGTCGCAGAAGCGCTGGCTCGATCTGCGGTTGGCAGAATGACACTGGTCGATTTCGATGATGTCTGCGTGACTAATGTCAACCGTCAGTTGCAGGCGTTTCCCGGGACCGTTGGCCAGTCGAAAGCCCAGCTGATGGCTGAACGCGTGCAAGCGATCAACCCCGATGCCTGGATTGATCCGGTTCAGTCGTTCTACGATGCCACCACTTCGGATGCATTGCTGTCACCTCAACCCGACTTCGTCGTCGATGCCATCGATAATGTCACATCGAAAGTGCTGTTGCTGGAAACCTGTCTCAAGCGCAATATCCCCGTAATCAGTATCACGGGTGCCGGAGCGCGTCTGGATCCAACGCGAATTCGTATCGACGACCTCAGTCGCACCAAAGTTGATCCACTCGCCCGAATCCTGCGAAAGGAACTGGGCAAACGCGGGTTGTGTTCGGACGGTGAAACGGGAATCCCGGTCGTATTCTCCGAAGAAGATGTCCGAGAACCCGAGACTCCGGGCTGGGACGCTGAAAATGGCTTTCAATGCATTTGTCCGCACAAGGCAGATTCGCCACATGCCTGCGAAAAGCGACGCACCATTTACGGAACCGCAACTTTTATGACGGCCGCATTTGCGATGGCGGCATCATCATGGGTTGTCAGACAGCTCTCTCAGGATCATCTCGCCTCAACTCAAAACGAATGACACGGAGGTCGCTGGTATGCCGCCAAACAGGATGTCTCACCGGTTTCGTTTCTCGACTTCTGCCTGCCTGCTCGGCTGCCTGTTTGCGATGCTCCCGCCTTTGACCAATGGCGGTGAATGGGAGCCCCGCAAAAGATCATGCGGAGATCCCGTCAGCGAACGCTGTCTGTTTCCCTGGGGAGCTGATTTTACGACTCCGGAAGAACAGGGGTTGAAAGCCGAAACCGTTACCTTCAAGAACTCATTCGGTACAAAGTTGCGAGGCTGGTATTTCACTGCGGAAGAATCGAAGCAAACGATTCTGTTCTGCATGGGAAACACCGGCAATATTTCACTCATGCTGCCGTATGCCCGCATCCTGCAGGACGGCGGCTTCGATGTGCTGCTGTTTGACTATTCCGGTTTTGGCAGCAGCGAAGGCATCGCTTCGGTCACTACGCTGCTGGAAGACACCAGCGCCGCATTTGATTTTCTGCAAACGGCCAAAAGCAGACCAGCCGAACAAATCGGAATCTTTGGTGTTTCACTGGGGACACTATCTGCACTCACGGTTGCAGCGGATAAGCAGCCCGGGGTAGTCATTCTGGAGGATGTCTTCAGTCCGGCTCAACAATTGAAGACATGGTTACCCAACAGGCAGCACCTGCCGAAGATACAGCAACTTGCTTTGTCGTCCATGGAAAACCTGATCCTTCCGGCAGTCGATCCCCAACGCAACATCTCACGACTCAGGTGCCCTGTCTTCCTGATGCACGGTATCGAAGACTGGTTATTAACCCCCAGCGCTTCAATGGATGTGGCCGAGAATGCCGTCGGCCCGGTCCGCGTCTGGTTGATTCCGGAAACGGGTCACGCGCCACATTCGCTGGAAACACATGACCTCGAATACGCCGATCAGATCACCGGATTCCTGCGGGAGGCTTTCGACCATCGCGTCCAGACTTACCCCATCACGATTCAAACAGTGTTCGACTCTTCCACATCCGGATACGGGATCACGGCCCTGTGGCCTCACGATCAGGTGAACGAATTGAGTGTCAGGTCGAAGCAAATCGTTCCACTGGAAATCGTTCTGACGGATCGACGCGGTCGCTACCTTGTTGAACGTCGACTCCTGCGCCCGGGAGATTCATTCAGGACAAAAGCCGACTTCGCTCCGACCGAAGCACATGCTGTTCGGGTACACCATTTCGATGTCCCCTCCGCTTCGACGCGTGATGGGGAACACGGTGAACCAGAATCAGGCAGTCCGTGGAATCCGAAATGCTCGGAGTTTTCCACGTGCCTTCGCAACCTTGATGCCTGTTGGCGGGAGCTGATCGTCAATCCCTACAGTGCAAACATGTTTCGCAAAGACCGTGGGCAACTATTCTATCATCAAGCCTGGCAACAGCGTCTGCCAGTCATTCGCCAAACGGAACTCGAAGCCCTGCTGATGAAGATTCAGCAACTCGAGTCGATCCCCGACATCCTGCGGCCTCGATACGCCTGCCTGCTTGCGAGACTGCATTGCTGGCCGGAGAGTCGTTGTGAGACTCCCATTGGAGAACGCGGGTTCGCCTGCGCAGAGCTGATGCTGAAATTCTGCCCGCTCGATGGGCACAAACAGTACGAACTCGGCAATGCGAATATCAAGCTTGGATTCGCTGACAGCGTTGTTGCCGATGTACTCTTCCAGTTGGCTCGCGAACGTCTGAAAGACGGTCGGATTGAGGAAGCCCGGGCATTGCTGCAGCAACATGTGAAAGTACTGCCAAACGGCGTGGCCACCAATCTTACCGAAGAGAGAATCCAGGCGATTCGCAATCCGGATGACCTGGGAAGTCCGTCGCAGGTCAGAATCCGATCAGGCAGGATTCCATAGCTTTCCCGCCCCGACCTCAGCTTCCAGTTTTCTCAGCTTCCAGTTTTCTCCATGGCCGTGAAAGCAAAGTGGCGAGGTGACCTGGCGAGGTTAGAATTCGATGACAATTTGCTGCATTTCCTTCAGCATTTTCGAACGCACGATCACGGTGTCACGAACTTTCACATCTGCTGCTACAACCGGCACAGTAAATCGGACACAGTCTTCACTGATGGGAAGTTTGCCGGAGTGAGATCCTGGCACCGGCTTACGATATCCATCGCTCCCGATCACAACGCCCTCCAGATCTGACAGATCATACTCCTGAGTCCCCTTCGGCAGACGAACCTGAATAATGATGCGATAGGCCTGCCCGGGCCTGGGGTTTTCGGGTTCTGTCCAGACTGCAAAACTACCCACCACCACTGCCGCAGAAGGAGTACTGACCGGGTGTGAAGCGTTCTCAGCTTTGTCGGACGCTTTACTTTTTCTGCTGGCACTGGCTTTTGGTTTTCGTTCGGAGAGGTCCCTCAGGAGCGACTCCGAAATTTGCAGATCGTTTAACGATTGCTCCAAAGGAAGCATTGCCAGAGCGTTTGCCGACGCGAGTGACTCATCCTTTTTTGCTTCTGAAGCATCCTCGAGCATCGTATGATCGATCGATGTTTCGATCAGGACCGGGTCGCTGTCTTCAAATTCCGGCAGGTCACTTACCGTAGCGGTTAGTGTCACAGCGCTCCATGTTTCGGGCGAATGGATGATCAGAACGGCAAGGATGATGACAATCAGCCAATGGACATAGAACGCCGTAAATACGACAAGCGAACGAGACCGCAGCACATTCTCACGAAGCCATTGTCGATATGTTGGCTCGGGTTCCGGATCAGGCTCCGCAATCTCAACGTTAAACGCTGGCGTTTTTTCGCCAGCGACATTTGACCCCGGACCAGCGTCATCCAGAAACGGGTCAGCAATGCCATCCGCTTCCATGAATCCCCCGCCTTTGAAAGACGTAGGGCGATGGTTGAAAACCGACCGGCGATGTGTTTTGTAAGGGGACATTTTGCAGAACTTGTTGACACGGGTAGGCGAAAAAGGAAGAACCGATTCACTGCTGGTTGTTCACAAGGTGTCTGAGCCGTGTTGTGTTCTTTTTCAATGCAACGGGCAGTCGTCAGGCCATCGCCTCGGGTTACTATTGGCGTACAAAAAAGAATTCTCGTGAGTGACGGATTCCTTCAGGCAGCTCACTGAATTGCTTCGCGATGCGGAACCGCCGTACTTCGTCAGGAGAATCCAGAAAAACAAAGACCAGTCGGTAGGCACTTCCTGGTATCGACTCTTCATTGCCAAAGTTCACTCGGGATGAGAAAGCTGTACCATGGATACCGATCATCTGCTGCACCCACCAGTCATCCCCTGGCAGGTCCGACCGCACAAGTGCCACTGGCCATCCCTTTGCCTTTGTCACCGCCAGGACATTCTCAATTCGATTGACACGACGTTTTTCAACAGGTGACTGCAGGACAACTTCCTCCAAAAGAGGATCCTCCGTTTCGGACGCGTCTTCCTGTCGCTTTTGCAGCATGCCTTCGCGTGCCGCCGCCTCAGCTCGAGCTACTGCATTCGCATCATCTTTTTCCGCTTCTTTCTCCGAACGCGACTTCCGGCGCGAAGAACTGCGGGGTCTGCTATCAGAGGTGACGCCGTTCTGAACGTCCTTCTGCTCAGAATCCACTGAACGATCGATTTCAGAGCTTTTTCCGGTCAGGTTTCGAACGATCTCATCAACAGGCTTGTTCTCCACGGGTTGCTGATCCATTAAAGCGATGTGCCCGGTGGAATCGTAGTAGGTGGTCGCATCAGAGGAATCCGGCAGCAAGTCAGCCAGCACAGGCAAATCCTGAGTTGTCGTCTCAGACCGGCCCTTCTGAGTTTCATTGTTTTCAGGTCGTGATTCACCGGCAGGCAATTTTGTGACGGGTATGACTTCAGCAAGAAGGTCTGCGTTGGACATTCCCGCTATCGAAAGATCTGAGGATGCACTGGTGGCCGGTTCCCGGAAACTGTGAACGAACGCTCCGCCGACATCCGACACGGATGAGTCGCGAAGCATCGCAACCTGAGTCCCGTGAGCCTCTGCAACTGGTTCTTCGGAATGCCCGGTCGCTTCGAAAGTCGATTCCATCGCGAGCGATGTTGAAGACTGCCGCGGTCCGGCCACTGGGCCACCGAACGTATTCTTAACAGAACGTACTGGTTCGGAGTCCGCGGATGGAAGACTGGTATTCTGATTTGCACGATCTGCCGCGCTGTCATCCGACAAAACCCGATCCATCTCACGATTTCGTGCGTAATGCTGCGTGCGTTCCGGGGACAGAAAGTACAGCAGACTCAGGGGGGCCAGCGTCAGTAGGGATGCTGCTGCCATCGTGAACCAGGGGTAGTATCGAGGTTTCATAGGAATCGGGCCTGAACTCAAAATGGCGTGATTTTCTTCGAACAATCGTCGAGAACATTCAAGAATTCGCCGAACAACTGCCTCCCTTAAGCCTACACGCCAAATTGAGTCAAACAACAAAGGACACGCCTCTGTCAACCAGTTCGAGCCAGTTGAGGCCGGATAATCCCCTGGGGAAAATCCAGCAGTCTGAGCGAAGATGAACGATTAGCAGGAGTGTGCAGGCCAAACGAACAAACGGCTGTTCTCAGACGGTTTCCCAACTATGATCCGGATGACAACGCGCGATTCTTCTGATCCGGCAGGCCAGTCTTTTCGTGGCATCAGAGCATGCCTGAAGACGCAATGGATTTGAAAATCCTTCGACCAATTTCATCACAACTTGCAGCCAGCTGGCGACGGAACACAGGGATGTCCTTTTCATCTGAATCAGATCGACTCGGTCCCGAATCAGCCAACGACTGGGAGCCGGATTCCGAGTTCGCTGCCGATCCTGAGCTGGATGGTGCCGCGGCAGAACTGGACGCGTTTCTGGAAAGCATCGACGTCAACACCGAACAGGAGGCCGGCCAGCTGGCTCCACGCGAAAAAGTGCGATCATTTCCGACAACCGCTGGCGTATATCTGATGAAAGACTCGGAAGGGAGAGTCATCTATGTCGGGAAAGCAGTCAATCTTCGCAGTCGCGCAGGCAGTTACTTCACGCGAGCCGCCGCAATCGATCGCAGGACCGCTGAACTGGTTACAGAAATTGCTGACATCGATTATCTCGACGCTGAAAGCGAAGTCGACGCGCTGCTGATGGAGGCCCGTCTCATCAAAGATATTCAGCCGCGATTCAACGCATTGCTGAAAGACGACAAGACATTTCCGTACCTGCAGATTACCACGCGCGAAGACTTCCCACGCATCGAGTTTACGCGTCAGCCGGGTTCCTCCGGCGTCAAACTCTATGGCCCATTCACCAGCGCGGGGAAACTTCGAGGCACCATTGCCGTTCTGCAGCGAATCTTTCGATTTCGGACATGCTCGCTTGATATCAATGAAAACGATGAACGCTGGCGGTGGTTTCGCCCCTGCCTGCTCGCCAGCATCAACCAGTGCACAGCACCCTGCAACCTGCGAATCTCCAAAGAAGAATATCGCGACGACATTCGACGCCTGCGGCTGTTTCTGGACGGCGGAAAATCCCGTCTGCTGAAAGAAATGCAGGCGGAAATGATGGAAGCATCCCGGGCACTCAAGTTCGAAAAAGCTGCGAGGATTCGCGACGAAATTGCGGCCCTGCAAAGC
>JAGQQE010000628.1 GCA_020426345.1 Planctomycetaceae bacterium | reverse complement strand
CGGCAGTTTCTCTGTACACGTTCAATCAGCCAGCTGTCTTCGAATCTCTCGGCTGGGAACCGCTGTTCCGAGTCTCTGAGCCATTTCTGTATTTCTCAATCTGGGCGTTTCTGATCACGGCAGCCATTCTGGTCATTGGCAGCCTGATGGATTCAAGGCCGACGGCCGGGAACCTTGAATTCGTCCTGAGCAATCTCACCAGAAACAGCGACAACGTACCGTCAAAGGTCTCGCAACAGAGGGATGGAGGTGCGACATGACTCCTGTACATCAACTGGGCGAGTGGCTGCGACAGTTGCTGCAGGCCGTGCCATTACCGGCCGTTCGCGCTTTGTTCGTGGGTAGTCTGATCATCCTTCTTGTCTGGGTCCTGCGTTTGCCGACGTCAGAAGTTTCTCCACCCGGTGGCGCAAAGCGATGGGACGAGAATCTAAAGTTCGGCGCGTGTTTGGCCCTGGCCATCCAGATCGTGATCTACGCGATCCTTTGACGTGAGATGACGCCGCTATTCTGCATTGTGATGAACATGTCTGCGTTGTAATGAACCTGCTGACCTCGATCATGCGTGCCTTTCGCATCAACCGATTCAGATCCCCTCACCGGTGAACTCCTGGTCCATATCAAGTGCTGGTGATTCCGAACAGGGCCTGCCGACGGTCACCGCCGGCACGCCGGCTACGGTGCAGTGCGGTGCGACATTTTTCAGTACAACGCTGCCGGCACCGACTTTCGCCCCTTCTCCGATTTCGACGTTGCCCAGGATCTTAGCTCCCGCCCCTATCAGGACGCCGCGTCGAACCTTTGGGTGACGATCGCCGGTTTGCTTACCGGTCCCGCCCAGCGTAACCTCGTGCAGCAGAGACACATCATCTTCAATCACGGCGGTTTCTCCCACAACGATTGACGTCGCGTGATCCATCAGGATGCCTCGACCGATTCTTGCGGCGGGATGAATATCAACGCCGAAGACCTCAGAAATTCGATTTTGCAGGTGCAGAGCAAGCAGCCTGCGTCCGCAGCTCCATAACCAGTGACCAACTCGATGACTGGCCAGTGCATGGACACCCTTGAGATAAAGAAGCGGCACGAGACAACAGCTGACCGCCGGATCCCGGTCCTGCACGGCCTGAATATCGCAGCAGACCGCTGCCGCGATTGATGGATCGGCTTCCATCGCCTGCTGAATGACTTCCCTCAACTGCATCGCGGATAATGTGCTGGAGGCAAGTTTTCCAGCGAGATGGTAACTGACAGCGTCTTCAAAACGATCGTGATTGAGGATTGTCGCGTGCAAGAAACTGGCAAGCATCGGTTCATTTGCAACGTTTTCCTCAGCGGCGTCACGGATGTTTTTCCAGATACGGGCATCCGCTCCACCGACACAATGGGGGGATGAGGAAGATTCGGAGACAGAAGCTGAGGGTAACATGAGATAAGCTTTGCGCTGCTGGAATGAAAGCTGTTTGTGAATTATGAAACTTTGTAGATCGATTTCAGCGAGATATTCGGAGGCGTGGTGGGCGATTTCGTTTCCGACTCTGCCAGTTTTGTCAGGCAGATTCTGGCTGATCTGTCGGTCGCTGCTTATGATAGCCCCGTCAGGAAAAGTGAATCTTCCGCCAAGTCTCCTCAGGAGTAAAGGATCCATAATGAAAACAAAGATTCAGTGGTTTGTTTGTTGGTGCCTCAGCTTGATCGTTGTTGGGGGCGCAGTCGTGATCTTCAATTCAGAGCAGCCACTGAAGGCCACCGTGGCTCATGGTAACGACAAATTCTCAATGGTGACGGTTCCCGTCGCTCCCGGTGATCCGGAAGCAGTTTTTGTCCTGAACCATCTGACCGGTGTACTGCGTGGCGCTGCGTTCAACAATTCGACGAACACATTCACCCATCACTTCATCTACAACGTAGCAGCCGACTTTCAGGGGGCGATTGCTTCACCGGAACCCAAATTTGCGATTGTTTCCACACAGGCGTCGCTCCGATCAGGAGCTGGCGCGCAGCCTGCCAATGGCGTGATCTATATTGGTGAGCTTACTTCCGGGATTGTCATTGCTTATGGATTTCCAATGCCAAGAGGTCGTGCCGCGGCCGTCCCGGGTGGATTGTTTCGACTCGATGCATTTCAGTTCACTGAAAGCGTAGGGGGTTAGCTGCCCGTCGAAAAACCGGGTCAGGCACGCTGGACGGCGGTAAACCTTCGCGTTCTCAGGTCTCCTGCTCGAGCAAGTCCCGTTCTTCAACAGGCTGTT
>JAGQQE010000627.1 GCA_020426345.1 Planctomycetaceae bacterium | reverse complement strand
GAAGCTGATCGGTGACGGGATCCCATTGGTAGGTTGTCAGTGTCATTAGCCTTCCTCTCGTGATACGCGGCGATTGTCCGCATTGTACGACGTGGTCACTCGTGTGGCATCCGGCAGTGCCACTGCCTTCAACCGGTTCTCGTAATCCCAGACGTTCGTCGTTCGATCACCAATTTGTTGGGGGAGAACCTGGTGGTTGCTGTTGAATTTCAAGGGCCTTGTGTAGGTGTAGTTCGGCTATCATTCTGTGGCCAACTCAAGGGCCAGGAAGGGAGGAATTGAACGAATATAGGCGTTGACCATCGTGAATACTGACGGCTTCTATAGCAATCGAAGATTCATCAACATGGAAAGCGGTCACGACATCACCGTGCAATTGCAACTCAGTTGCCCATGTTCTTGGATTGAATTGTTCGCCAATCCAGACGGAATCAGACTTGGTAACCCAGACAACTTCATCAGGTTTCTGGTTGTTATTGACTCGAATTCCCACAAACTTCCGTTTAGTCGGTGGTTCGGGAAGCATAAGAACGGCAATTGTTCCGTCTGAGATTCCGGAAACCGGGGTCGGGGTACCATCGCGAATTGATATAAGTCGAGTAAGGAAGTCTGAAGGAAGCTCGACTGTAACAGACATACCAGTGCCCGTGGATATACCACCACCTGCAATTTCTGCGTATGGAATCGCCCCGTAGTGTGGTCTCAGGACGTCATGGACTCTGGGAACGGTCAACATGCGAACGTCAAAGAGTTCAGCGAGTTCGATGGGCTCCTGCATTGTGACCGGAAAGAGGAGTATGGACTGCGTCCCATTTATTGGGGTATCGATTCTCGCATCGCTTTGTGAGTTGCTGTCGGCCTGCCAGATTCGCGCCTGCAAGATACTACGCTGAAAGTTGGGAGGGATGCGACTTCCGGTCACGCCGGCGGCAAAACCGATAAAACGCTGAATCGACTTCCGATCCAGTTTCCTCCGATCCCCGTCACCTATGTCAGGATGGGATCGCCGAATGACGGTTTCCCAGGCAGCTGATAGGCAAACGCCTTTGTCGTCGTGAGACATGAGAATCGAGAGATCTTGTCGGTGACGACGCAGAAGCTTCGCAATGAGTTTTCCACGGGCCTCCCCGGTTGTTAGGGCGAGGTCGTCGTTGTTAGCAGTTTCGGTCGAAGACAAAGACTGAGATTCGTCCGCAATTGCCAATTGCCCCCAAGACGCCGCGATCCCGTATGTAATCAGAATTGCAATTCGAAACATATCATCACTTTCATGGACGCGCGGATGCCGTTGGATCGTTTCCACGACAACAGCAATTCCACTGCATGCGAAAATGTCGTTTTACAACATTTCCCGTTATTCCGGGCTCCTTCCACCAACTAGGTTCCTCTTTTACAAACCACAGTATCCCTGTAGATGTCCCCGAACCACCGGGATCAACAACTCCACCGGGGCGCTGTGAAACCGCACTCGGAGGGATCTCGCCGCTTTGAACCGAATCTTCACTCGGAGCCAGGCAGAAAAACTTTGTAGTACCAGACTGTCGGTAGCTCCCTCGACCCTTGTCTTGCCCCTTGATCTGATATGACGCAGTGTCGTGAGCTGAGAGACTCCTCTTGAATCCGGGATAACACACCTTTGCCCCCGGTCGACATACGGCCCAAGCCTCCCAATATTCACCATGTGGAGAATTGCATTCGGTGGTCTCGTCGCAGGAACAAAGAAGCGAGTGAAATCGAACATTCTGGACAAAAAAAGCATACTCCGTACGGCACGGCCACTTTGGCACAAAGAAGACCCATCTAGCTATTGCTTTCAAGTCGCGACATGTTGGGTCAAGTCGATGCCGAGGATGGTCGTCTGGACGTATTTCCAAAACGGAATCCACGCTAGCGATTGTACTGAAGAATGATCCCTCTGGTCCTCCCGATGGGAGCAAATCCAGGGCTCTAGTCACCGCATAGTTATTCGCTTTCTCCTTCTTGAAGACGCCAGCCAGAGACTCCCATCGTCCCATTGCGGTCTCATACCATCTCGCCCTGAGATAGTTGAGCTCAATCAGTGCATCGTACTGATAACCAAGTTTCCCAACGAACTGAAACGGTGTTGGTGTGGTCCCGGTTCGGCTCAGGATGTTTCCCCAGGCGTCATATGTCCACGAATCCGTGACGGTTTCCGATTCGTCGGTGAGCTGTCTGGTGTCGCCGCGGGCATCGAAGTGGTAGAAGCGGGTGTTGGTACCGTCGGATTGTGAGAGCAAATCAC
>JAGQQE010000626.1 GCA_020426345.1 Planctomycetaceae bacterium | reverse complement strand
CTGGATGACGAAGCCAGGAAGTTATGTGACGAACTGGGGATGACAATGAGCCGGGCGAAGACGCCGGGATCACACCCCACGTTCATCACCATGATCCGTAAACTGATTCAGGAGCGGATTGCATCCGCACCCAGAGAGTGTCTGGGACAGTACGGCCCAAACCACGACGTTTGCCCTGACGACTGCTGCCCCGCTCCGACGAGACCACCCGGACGGCCTTAGCTTAGCTGTCCGTTGAAAATCGGGACACGCAGGATAGCTGTAGACCGTCGTGTTTTGACGTCTCCTGCTCGAGCCAGTCCCCTTTTCAACAGGCTGTCACGTTAGGTTAGGCTGCCATCAACTACTCAGGTGCCGGCCACTGCAAATGTCGGTGCAGGAAGTTGAAAGTACCCTGTCCGTTGATGGTGTGTGGACCAACAAACCATTCAATCTCTGCGTGATGACCAATTCCCAGCTTCGCGGCATACAGGTGTCGTACTTTGGCGAATTCGTGAGCAACCCAGTGATCTTCGCCAACACCATCAAAGTGGCCTCGTTCGACCATGAACGGTCGTGGACAAATCAACGCAGCCATCTCTGCATAGTTGAATGTGCTGCCAAGATCCCATTCGAAGATCTCATATTCTCCTGTCCAGATGTAACTGAAGTTCTCACGAGTGCTCGCGTTCTTCAGCACCCATTCGTTAAAGTCGGCGCTGCAGATGGACAGACAGTAATCGGTGACGAGTGCAGGGATACGCATGGCCGACTTGCCGCCGTAGCTGAGGCCGTAAAATGCGATGCGGTCGCTGTCGACAAACGGCTGCGTCTTCAGCCAGTTTACGATCTGTTGATGCTGAGGCACGATGATCGAGAAGAGCGATTTGCCCAGAGGCTGTGCCTTGCGCTGCAGTGTTCGAAATCGATCTGTGAAGATGTAAGGATTCTGCGGAGCGAACGTGATGAAGCCTCGTTCGCACAGCTTCGCGGCGAAGTCATGATAAGCTCGATGGTCGTCAAGAAAGGTGTCCGTTGGTCGACCTTCCAGGCCATGCTGGCACACAACAACCGGACGTTTCTCTCCAGGCTTGAGGTCTTTGGGAAGCAACAGCACACCGTAGGCGAACACATCCGGAAAGACGTCAAGCACGACTTCATGCCCCGTCCATTTGTCGGTGTCCCATGATTTCCGTGATCGAGCATTGAACGGCAGTAGCGGCTGATCGAATTCGCCGATGACGTCTTTGCGAAAGATGTCGCGATACTGCTCAACGGATTTCTCATAGGCTTCGACCGATGACGTATCCAGCTTCGCCATGAACTCTTTGCGAACAAACGGACTCTCACGAAGCAACGCCTGGTTGTGACGATCGATCTGCTTGAGGATGCGGATTTCGCGTGATTTTGAGCGAGCAATCAACTGTGCTGTTTCGGGCTCCCCAATCCTTTCCGACCCTGCCCCAATTGCAGGACTGAGATGCACTTGTTGAAAGTCCGCTGACATGCGGTCAATGAATGTAAGAAAAGTGATCGTCGTTGAAGCTCCATCGGTCATTTCAGTGTTGGCACGATAAAAAACGTGTCGTTCCCAATTGATTGGAGCAAGCCTGGCAAGTGTCCGCCGAAACTGTTTCGCGGCCAATTGATCTTCTACCACTGTGAGGCTTGCCGGGCCTCCGCCATTCCCTTCCAGGATCATTTCCGGCCCCCGGGATTGTTCGACGATCAAACCTCGAGGTGCGATCAATGCGGCAAGTTCCTGCTCGCCGAAGTTCTTTAGCAAGCCCGCAAAATTTCGATCGATCGGTTCCTTCCAGGATTGTTCCCGGGGGCCGAAGAATCCGCTGACACACGTCACGTCGATTCGTGTGTCCAGACCACCGGAAAACAGCGCCAGCATCCCGCCTTCACCGTAACCCAGGACTCCGATGGCATTGTCGGGATCAGATTCAGAATACCAGTCGACCAGGCTCAGCGTCATTTGCACTTCATAGCCTGCGAGAGTTCGGCCGAGCTCGAACGCCGCTCGATGCAGGTATTCACGGTTCGTCAGGTCGGCGCGGCCAAGTCGTTTTTCCCGATGACGACTGATCAACTGCGGTACCACAACTCGACAACCGGCTTCGGCCAGATGACGAGCCACCTGCGACTCTTCTGCGATGCCCGCGACCAGGCCGCATATCTGTTCAGGCGATTGATCCGCGTCCGGCAGCACGATTACGTTAGCGACTGTCTCACCCTTCGGAGTCAGCAGCAATCCTTCTCCATAGATCGATGCCAGTCCAGC
>JAGQQE010000625.1 GCA_020426345.1 Planctomycetaceae bacterium | reverse complement strand
GACGATGATGATGGCCATCTGCGATTCAGCCCGGAGGGCTTGCAGAAATTAGCCGGCGGTCAGCGTAGCGCCACCACCGGTCACCAGCCCATAAACGCCCGCATCCTGAAGGGATGCCGGAACGATGCATCGGAGATTTCCATGTCCACATTTCTCAGCCTGCACGTCCACATCATCTTCAGCACGAAGCATCGAAAACCATGGATCGCTGACGACTGGATCGAACGATTTCACGAGTACATTGGCGGAACAATTCGAGGACTCGATGGTGTTCCACAGGCCGTTGGCGGTATTGCCGATCACGTGCATCTGCTGGTCGGACTGAAGTCCACTCACCGACTGTGTGACTTCATGCGGGAGCTGAAGAAGAGCACGTCGCAGTGGGTTCACGAAACCATCAATGAACCGCGGTTTGGATGGCAGGAAGGCTATGCAGCCTTCACTGTGAGCCCAACAGCACGGGACGGCGTGCGACATTACATCGGTCGCCAGCGTGCGCATCATGCGAAGCAGTCCTTTTAGGAGGAACTGCTTGAGTTACTGCAACTTGCCGGGGTGGAATTCGATCCGAAATATCTGGAATGACAGGGTCACAAAATCTGGCATCCCTCCGGGATGCAATCTCCTTGTGGGAACTGGTTCTGGTTCCGGTGGTGCGCCGCATGGCGGCGACCACCGGCTAATTTCTGATGTCCCTCCGGGACGAATCGCAGGATACCGCAACGAATAATCACAATCACCGACTGCTGATCCATTTCCCTTCCCGCTTCGGAGCCTCCAGCGTCAGCTTTCGCCAGTCGGGAGGAATAATGTCCGACCCAAACTGCAGGTCTTCGTCACCGGTCGGTGATTCCGCGAGAACTCGCTCGCCGACCTGGATGTGTTCGATCGGCGTGAGGTCAGTTTTGACGGGCGACGATGCGGACGTGTGGGACCACGAAAGACTCGAAAGACACGAAAGAGTCGCAGCAGAGGAATCGCTTGTCTTCTTTTCGTGTCTTTCGTGTCCTTCGTGGTTTGCAGTTGCGACTGCCGGAACTTCGCTCCGCTCGGTCCGGCCTACGGTGGCTTGTCGGCTCGCTCGAAAGCGGACCTGACAGCTCGTATCCGAGGGCTTCTCCATTGAATGAAATGCAGCCAATGATCGCTAAAACGCCCAAACTGTTCATCCAGCGGCAACTCAGTGTCATGTTGAAAATCGCCAAACTCTTTCCGGAATTGGGCATAAGACACACTGTGATAGGGCGAAACGCTGCCCGGAGTCGTAACAAGCAAAGGCCACAAGAATCCATCAAGCCCTGAAAGATATGCCTCAACATCGACTGGAGTCGTACCGTACCGGCGTGGAGATTTCGCAACCCCGGCAAACACTTGTTCTAGTGCCTCCCAGATCTCACAGTGTTTCAACATTTCAGATTCCAGAAGTCGGATTCGTGCCGGTGAACGGCGATAGTCCCAAAGGAAATCCAATCCGAATTGCATTTTGCATCTCAAACTCGCTCATCTGGTTGAGTTTCCTGTACTGCTCGATCCAATCGTCTAGCGGTATTCCCTCCGCAGCGTCGTCGAAAACTCTCAGAATTCCATTGTTGTCACGAATTACGGTAAATGCGTGCGCATTCTGAATGCCCTCATATCCCGGAATCAACCCAACATTCATCCACCCCATACCGCCATGCCCCTCACGGGCTGGTAATGGCGCAATCTCAAACATAGTTCCCTTTAGATCAGGGTGCTTCGCCAAAAATCGTCTCGCGGTGTCATAGCAACTGTTGTGGACAAGGATCCCGGATTCACCGACATGATAGACGTGCAGGCCGTGGACTTCGAGGTTGTAGACGAAGGTTTGGCCGGGGACGGTGGTTGTGGAGACGACGGTGGTCAGGCCGTTGGTGGTTCGCAGAGTTTCGCCGGGCTGCAGCGAGTCGGCTCTGACGAAGTCCTGCCGGTCTTCGCTCCAGAACGGATGATTGGCCGTGCATCCGATCGGTGAGGATTCACCGGCAATCGTCAGATCAATCGTACGGGCCGCTCGATGGCAAAACGTCCCCGTGACGACTTGACCGGGCCAGTCGGCAATCTCGGGGCGCTTCCATCGCCAGCACCTTGGCATGACCGTTGATGCCGCATTCGAGGACGGCGTCGCGGAATTTTGTTCCCGCATCACGTCGTTGGCGTAATTGCCCCGGCATGGCGAGTATGCTGTCCGTCACCTGCAATTCAGCCCGGAGGGCTTGCAGAAATTAGCCGGCGGTCAGCGCAGCGCCACCGCCGGTAAAGAGC
>JAGQQE010000624.1 GCA_020426345.1 Planctomycetaceae bacterium | reverse complement strand
CGTCAGCTCCCGAGGAGCGAATATTCGTCAGCTTCTTTTCTCGAATCGGATTGACAGTCATGTCATTGTCGCGAGCGTTTTCGCCGATGATCATGCCTTCGTACACATCTTCGCCTGGCCCGATGAACAATTCAGCACGTTCCTGAAGTTTCCAGAGAGCGTAGCCAACTGATTTTCCGGATTCCTGCGAGATCAGCACACCATTTTGTCGAGTGGCGATGTCACCTTCCATCGGACGATAGGCCTGGAATCGATGATGCATAATTGCTTCACCTTTGGTGGCATTCAGCATTCGAGTTCGCATGCCAATCAGGCCACGTGCCGGAATGGCAAATTCCAGGTGGGTCATGCCGGTGTCGGATGTTGTCATTTCCGTGGCTTGTCCACGGCGGGCACCAACCAGTTCCATCACGGGACCAACATCAGTTGACGGCACATCGACCACCAGGTGTTCGTATGGTTCACACTTCTTGCCATCGATTTCCTTGATGATGACTTCAGGTTTACCGACAGACAGTTCGTAACCCTCTCGTCGCATGGATTCGATCAGTACGGCAAGATGCAGGATGCCTCGACCGGAAACCTTGAACGAATCTTTATCGCCAGTTTCTTCAACTCGCAACGCCACGTTGGACTGGAGTTCGCGGAAGAGTCGGTCACGCAGATTGCGACTCGTCACGAACTTGCCATGCTGACCGGCGAGTGGTGAACTGTTGATGGTGAACTTCATCGAAAGGGTGGGTTCATCGACCGCGATGCGCTGTAGTGCCACGGGATTCGCCGGATCGGCAATTGTGTCACCGATTTCCGGGTCGGGCAGACCAACCACAGCAACGATATCGCCCGCCTGGGCTTCTTCGGCATCGACACGTCCGAGGTTGCTGAACAACTGGACCTGATCGACTTTCGCCATCTCCTTCTTTCCATCAGCACGCATGAGAGCGATTTGCTGACCGGTCTTCAGCTTGCCGGCAGCAATGCGCCCGGTCGC
This sequence comes from Planctomycetaceae bacterium, assembly GCA_020426345.1. Taxonomy (GTDB): domain Bacteria; phylum Planctomycetota; class Planctomycetia; order Planctomycetales; family Planctomycetaceae; genus F1-80-MAGs062. Next base: position 1,310 of record JAGQQE010000624.1, on the reverse strand, counting down.
AATTCGACCGACGTACTTGGACCATTCCAGCGAAGTGACCATCATCTGCAGAGGGTCCGCCGGACGCACAACCGGGCCGGGGATACGTTCCAGCACCATGTCCAGCAACGGGCGGATATCTTCGCCGGGCGTTGTAGGATCGTGTGTTGCGTATCCGTTGATGGCACTGGTGAAGATGTATGGGAAATCGAGGGTCTTGTCGTCAGCGCCAAGTTCAACCAGCAGGTCGAAAGTGTGGGACAGAACTTCGTCGGGTCGGCAGTTTGGTCGGTCGATCTTGTTGATCACCACCATCAGCGACAAACCGCATTCCAGCGCTTTCTGCAGTACGAAACGAGTTTGCGGTCGAGGCCCTTCGAAGGCGTCGACAAGCAGCAGAGCTCCGTCTGCCATTTTCAGGACGCGTTCAACTTCGCCTCCAAAGTCTGCGTGCCCGGGAGTGTCGATGATGTTGACTCTGACACCCTGGTACATCATCGCGATGTTCTTGGCCAGAATCGTGATGCCTCGTTCCCGTTCCTGATCGTTGCTGTCAAGAATGCAGGTGCCGACATTCTGGTTGTCACGGAAGGCACCGCTTTGTTTGATCAGGCAGTCAACAAGCGACGTTTTGCCATGGTCAACGTGGGCAATAATTGCGATGTTGCGGATATCGGGGCGGCGTTCAGTTGATGACACGGTTTCATCCGTAGCGGGATCAAGAGCGGTAGACATTTGGAAAATCACCCAGAGAGCCCGGCACGAGGAACCTGATTCATTCGATTCAAGACAGCATCACGGCAGCGTCGATGGTCGACCGCACTGGAAATCCGCAGCTATTAAGAGCCGGAAAGCCGCGGCATGGTACCCACCTCTGCACGTTGGACGGAAGGCGGCACGAGGCGATTAGGGGCAGATTCTCTGACCTCGGACGCCTCAAATGTTAAAAATCCGAGAGATTCCGGCGAGAATTGCACTCAGCAACGCAGCAGGCAGGAGTCTGGTGCCAGGAGCCGGGAGAGAAGATTCTCTGCGTCGTCCCGAATCTGAACGGTGCAGGTGCACAGCCACTGCAGGGGGCGAATTTCTCAGAAATGTCATTCGCGAAGCGTGCTACTCTGGTGATGTTGGCTCCGGTATGGGCGGTCGCAGGCAGGAGCTCAACGCTTGTGCCACCGACACAAGGGCCTCTTTGGTTTTCCAGTGGCTTTGATCACGGTTTCCGGCCTGATTGGAGATTCCTCTGACGATGCTGACGGTCACATTCGCGGCATAGCAGGCCATGGCGACTGCATAGCCTTCCATATCTTCTGCGACGGCTTCGGGATAGT
>JAGQQE010000623.1 GCA_020426345.1 Planctomycetaceae bacterium | reverse complement strand
AATAATTCACCACATTTCAAAGACACTACACTAGCTCCTCTCGCACCCACAACACCACTGGGCCATCGCTGAACGGAGAAAACTCGAACGACAAACCTGCTCAGACCATTAGAATGCTGTTCGCCAGGCGCTTACTTAAAACACGACAGGTTCCAGTCGTCCTGTCTGCCTGTCCCGGTTTTTCAGCGGGCAGCTAAGATCGCTGACCAATGTACTCCAGTCGCCTGGCGACCAGAATGTGAATGACCACGCAGAGAAACACTTCGAGCCCCATCAGTCCAAGAGGCAGCAGGTATCGTGCGAAGATTTCGCCCATGTCACGCAGGACGAATGCAACCACCATGATGAACATCATGAACAGCATGGGAGCCGCAATCCACATAGCCGCAGCCGCAATCAGCATTCCGCCATAGCGGAGCAATGTCGACAGCAGCACACCCAGATGAACCGTCAGCAGGAACCACGTGAACAGGTGCAGGAACCACGGCTCGGTGAGTGCTTCGACAACATCACTCGCAGCGCCTGAATACACGGATGTCTGCAGCGTTAGTCCCAGCAGAAAACAGACAATCGACGGGATCGTGGTCGGCAGCAATCCGGCCAGCAGCGGATAGACAATCTGAGCTTTGCTGCGGGGCAGCATCAGCAAAGACCCGAGCGTTTGTTTGAAGACTTCGTCATTCAGCACGCGTCCATAGCTGCGAGCCACGTCGATGATGAGCATGACGACTCCGGTCAGCATCCATGTGATAGACAATCCCTCGGGCTCTAACCTTTCATCAAGGGAAATGGTAATCACCAGCACAAGAATGAACCCCAAAATGGGCATGGCAAAAAGCCGAAACAAGAACCAGGGCAATCCTCCGATGATGTAGTGCCACGACTTCCATGCGAGAGGCACTGCTGCTGCACGAGCCGACTTTAACTTACCAGTGCGACGCAATAAGAACCTGTGCCGGATGTCTGTACTGGCTCCCTGACCAATCGCCCGTGCGCTGCATCGATTAAAAAGCATCAGGCTCAGGAGAAAACAAGCGAGGCTCAGGACCAGATGAAAGCTCATCTGTGGCCGCCAGAACTGATCATTCTCGGTCAGCCCCGTGAATGTCGACAAGTTACTGATCATCGACCATTCCAGCGCGAACCCATTGAGATATTCGGTGAATCCGGCGGCCTGAGGATAGTTTCGAACCGTGAAAGCGTATGCCGTCAGAGTCAGCGCATAGTGTCCAAACTCGATCATCAGCCAGGCCACCACAGACAACATCAAAGCTCGACGACCATCACTGGCGATCGTGCTGGACAACAACCCAATCTGACACAGCACCAGAGCGTAAAGAACGAGCGAAAGAATTGAGACGATCAGCCCCCGGGGAACAACACCGCCCATCGTTATGGACAGCACGATAAATGGGCACACCACCAGAATGAACAGCATGGCAATCGCAAGACGAGGTATGGACTTACCCAACAGCAGTGCAAAGGCCGACACACCTGTCATCCGGATCAGGGGAAGAGTCTCCTCTTCTTTTTCTTCTGTAATCGCAACAGAAAAGTAAAGCATGCCGACAACCGTCAGAAACCAGTAGATCGTCGACAGAATGGTTCCTGCAAAGGTCAACCCGGCCGCGCTCATTGACAGGGAGCGGGAAAGCTGAGAGCCAAAGAGCATCAGAATGACCAGCGCCAGCAGCCCGCGCATGACGTGATGAGAGATCAATCGGGATTCCTGCCGAATCGATCTTGTCAGGAATGCTGTTGTGCGAACGAAGACGGCAGACATTCACTACTCTCCGCATTTGCATGCAGTTAAAAAGTTCTCGGCGGCGCGGCCCGGTCAGGATAATAGGCTGAACCCGTCCCGCAAGACGAGTCTGTTTGAGGAATTCAACCGCCCGGCCAGCAGAATCGGCGATGATGGCTCCACCCCGATTTCTCCGCAGAATCACGTGTTCCACGTCGCCTCGATGCCGTGTCCTGTTTCTCTGAGCGTCCAGGTTTGTTATCCTCGATGCGGTTTCTTCTACGAGTCAGCCCATCCATCGGTCGAGTCCAGATATGCCATACAACTTCGATTCGGACGCTCCTGATTCCGTCGTTCGTCGTGATTTTCTGAAGTCCCTGTCGGCAGCATCCATGGCTGCGATGGCCTGCTCTGCGCCGCGGACATTGCGGGGAGATGACCACATTGCTGCGGATCATCCGGCGGCCACGGCAGATGCATGCATCCTGATCTGGATGGGTGGTGGCATGGCAGCACCTGATACCTTCGACCCCAAGCGATTCGAACCGTTTCGCGACGGGTTGC
>JAGQQE010000622.1 GCA_020426345.1 Planctomycetaceae bacterium | reverse complement strand
GGAAACAATGTTGTCCTGGGCATCCACCACGACCACGACCACGACCACGACCACGACCACGACCACGACCACGACCATGACCATGACCATGACCATGACCATGACCATGACAACTCTCCTTCGCCAGCTAGTTTGCAGCAGTTGATCGCGTCCGGTCCGCCTTGTGGTCATGCCCATGAACTCAGCTGGGCGGGAATTGCGATTGGACTTTCTCTGCATACGTTCATCGATGGGATCGCACTGGCAGCCAGTGTGCAGGCCGAATCCACGCATCGCATTCCGTATTCGTTGTTTGGGCTTGGAACTTTCCTGGCGATCATGCTGCACAAGCCATTGGACGCCGTTTCCATTGCATCACTGATGTCGGCCAGTGGATGGCATCCGCGATGGCAGCACCGGGTGAATGCGTTGTTTTCCATGATGTGTCCGGCCGGCGCATTCCTGTTTCTGTCCGGTGTCAGGATGCTGGGTGACTGGCAGGGTTATGTTGTTGGTGCAACACTGGCCTTTTCGGCCGGACTATTCATCTGCATTTCGCTGAGTGATCTTCTGCCGGAAATGGAATTCCATGCACATAACAGGGCTCGATTGACGCTGACGCTGATTGGCGGCATTCTCGTTGCGCTGGGGATTACGTTTCTTGAGCCCGGGTATATGCATTAGCTGTCAGCGTCCGTTGATCGGTCACAGTTCATGGGGCGGTGATTGCGGCCTGTTGGTCAGCAGGCATTGTCTCCCTTCTCTATCCGGCATTTTCATCGGGCCTTTCGACGTCTGGTAGTTATTCATGCGACGATTCCTTCATCTGACGGCATGTTTGTTTGTGTTGTTTTTTGTCTCTGCCATTCCTGTCCGGAGTCTTCCTGCGAACGACGCATGCCGGATTCAGATTCTGGATAGTGAAAATGGCTGGCCTGTTCCGCTTGTTGAACTCCGGACAACGCATGGGATGCGGTTCATTTCAGACAATGCGGGCGTCGTGTGTCTTGACGTCCCGGAATTGATGAACAAACCCACGTGGCTTTCGGTCATTGGTCATGGATATTCGATCGCAAAAGACGGCTTCGGGTACGAAGGGGTCCGCGTGATTCCTTCCCGTGGCGGTTCTCTGGAAATCCGTGTCCGTCGAGAACTACCAGCGCGTCGACTCGGGCGAATCACGGGTGGTGGTTTGTTTGCAGAAAGTCAAAAGCTGAGGGAACACCTGGACTGGAACGATCAGGGAATACTGGGCTGCGACAGCGTCCAGAACACACAGCACAGAGGCCGCATGTATTGGGCCTGGGGCGATACCATTCTCTCAAACTACCCGCTTGGCCGCTTCCACATGATTGCCGGCACCACTGCACTACAGCCCCTCGAAAAGTTTCAGCCCCCCATAAAACTCGCCTACCAGTACTTCACTGACAAGGAAGGGATCCCCGACAACGTCGCGAAAATGCCGGGCGATGGGCCGACATGGCTGAACGGTCTGGTGAGCCTGCCCGATCAATCCGGGAAGCAACAGCTGTGTGCGACCTACGCCAAAATTCGACCGCCGCTCACCGAATATGAACTTGGTTTGTGCGTTTGGAATGAAGATTCAGACCGCTTTGAGCCATTCAAAGTTCTCTGGAGCCAATCGGAAGGTCTTGCCAAACCACAGCGAACGCCGGGCGGTCATGCGGTTCGATGGGCGGAGGATGCCGATCATGAATGGATTCTGTTTGGCGACCCATTTCCCAGCCTGCGTTGCAAGCCAACGTTTGAGGACTGGTGCAGCCCCGAAAACTGGCAACCGCTCGATCCGCAGCCGACTGTTCTTTCCTCAGACGGAACTCGTACGGTCAAAGTCCACCGAGGTGCGATCGCGTGGAACGACTACTTGAATTGCTGGGTGAGCGTGTTTACTGAGTTCGGTGGAGAATCTTCGCAACTCGGGGAACTCTGGTTTGCCACCGCAAGTCAGCCCACCGGGCCATGGCAGGACGCCATCAAAGTTGTGACCCACGACAAGTATTCGTTCTACAATCCGCAACTTCATCCCGAATTCACTGCCGAAGGCGAATCGCAACTTTTATTCGAAGCCACGTTCACCCACACCTTTTCGAAAACGACAACCCCAGTACCACGGCATGACTACAATCAGGTTCTTTACAGCCTTGATCTGTCCGAAATTCGCACCGCGCAGAAACTGTCACCGGGGACCAGGTAAATTGCGGGACGTGAAACACAGCCAGCAACCTGGCAGCATTCGATCGCTCACTGTCCGTTGAAAATCGGGACTGGCGCGCTGGACGACTGGGAACTGTCGTGTATTGAGATCTCTCGCTCGACCCAATCC
>JAGQQE010000621.1 GCA_020426345.1 Planctomycetaceae bacterium | reverse complement strand
TTTACGAACGCAGCCCAGCCTGTCAATAACCGATGGGTGGCACCTGTGTTTTGAATAACCGATGGGTGGCACCTGTGTTTTGCCTGTGTTTTGTGCAGAGCCAGTCCGATTTGTTTCAGGTTGTTTTTGCACTGCGTTCGTCGCGCCGCTTCGCGAACCTGCTGCACGGCTGGCAGCAATAGGGAAATGAGAATGGCGATGACTGCAATCACCACCAGAAGTTCAATCAGGGTAAAGCCCGGCATTCGGGAATAGGACCTGATTGGCGTAACAAGATGACCAGGGAGGGCAGCCTCTGAGTTGGGCTCAGGCGTCAATGTGCGCAATTGCATCGCATACTTCCTTCGGTAGACAGACGCATTGAAAAGGTCACCGTCACCCTATGTGACAGTGGACAATTTCCGAGCGTGGCTGGCTATTGCGTGGAAGCAACGTGGGTAGAGATCCCCACAAACTCGCTTGCTGCGGCCTCGGACTGTATCTTCAGAGTTGACACTGAGATTCAGTCTCAGTAGATTAGTTTGGCATGGAGCAGTGTTCAAGGCAGGACCTGCTGTTTTGCCATTCCTTTTCAATCTTTGGCTCATGCCTGAGCTCGAGCAGCAAGCACCCCGCGCCGATGCAAGACGACTCCAGACAGCAAAGAACGCCGAAAACCGACGAACGCAGCATCCCGTTGCCTGTGACATTTTCGCAGCTTGCCGGTGGAAGAACGGAGTGCGCCATCGAACACGAAGGTCAGCTCTACCGCTTGCGAGTCACAAAAAACGGCAAACTCATTCTGAACAAATAAGTGAATGAGATCAGCGGTACGGTCGTGATGTCAGACGTTGCGCACTGATCGCAGTCGATGGCAGTCCGTACCGAGAATGGGAGCGATTGCTCGTGATAACGATCGCTCGTGATAATGCCGTTCCCAGTTCGAATGATTCTGCCGCTTGCGTCTCGTCAGGTTGTTCGCGACATTCCGTTTAACACGCTACTTTCTGTTGGGATTTGCGCGGCTGTCGAGCGATGAGCAAATTGACGGATATCCTGAGAATGTTCAGCGAAGCCACCTTTAACGTGGAACTGCCGAACGGGATCCGGTCAGCTGAAAACGCTGGTTGCCTTTCGCCTTCCTGAATGAATTGAACGCGGTCCTGGTACGGAGTTCGGCACGGAGAAATTCTGAAACCAACAATCGTTGATTACAGGTGAAGTCGCAAGCGATGATCTGGGGACATCCAACTATCTTGTTTGGCATCTGGGGAGTGCCGCTGATTGTGGCGCTGCTGATTTATGCTCAGAAAAGGCGAATCCTGACGGCAGAGCGTTTCGCAGATTCGGCGATGATTCATCGGCTGATTCCATTCATGGGGATGAAGCGAGTCTGGCTGAAGGCTGTTTTGCTGATGACGGCCTTCACCCTGCTGATCGTTGCCTGTGCCAGACCAAGGTATGGCGAATACTTCGAAGAAGTCTCTGTGCGCGGCGTTGACCTGATTGTGTTACTGGATGTAAGCCGATCGATGCTGGCTGAGGACGTCGCTCCCAATCGACTCGAACGTGCTAAGGCAGACATCGTTGACCTTCTCGAAAAACTGAAGGGTGACCGTGTCGGGCTGATCGCGTTCGCGGGGGCACCAGTGGAACTGGTGCCTTTGACAACGGACCATGGTTTCTTCAAGCTGATTTTGAGTGACGTTGACCCCGATAGTGCTCCGCGAGGAGGCAGCCTGATTGGAGATGCGATTCGTAAGGCCATCGAATCCCTGGACACGGTCCCCAATCGCCAGCAGGTTCTTGTGTTGATCACGGATGGGGAAGATCAGGATTCTTTTCCAGAGCAGGCTGCCGAACAGGCAGCTGAAAAGGACATCAAAATCATCACCGTCGGACTGGGCGATAATGGAGAAGGTGCTCGAATTCCACAGCGTGACCAGAACGGGCAGCTGCAGTTTATCCAGCACGATGGTCAGGAAGTGTGGTCCCGGATGGATGAACAACTCCTTCGCAACATTGCACTCAAGACTGCCGGTGCCTATGTACCAGCGCGAACGACCAGCTATGATCTGGGACGGATTTATGAAGATCACCTGGCCAAACTGGCACAAGGAGATCTGCAGTCAGAACAACAACGGCGTTTCCGTGAACAGTATCAGTGGTTTGCTGGCGCCGCGCTGATTTGTCTTCTGCTGGAACTGACTATTCCGCGCGCCGGTTCTGTTCAGTCGGTGGGTTCGCTGGCCAACTGATGGCCGTCAAAAGCCTGCTCAGCCTTCCATGGTGTTCTGAGGTATGCCAGCGGCCGGGACGCTGCAGGACGGAGCCGCAGCAACTGGTTTCGCGTGCAGTTA
>JAGQQE010000620.1 GCA_020426345.1 Planctomycetaceae bacterium | reverse complement strand
GATCTCTACGCCAGCATCCTGCCGTCGCATAGATCCCAATTCGTTATGTGGCAACACCCAGCACTATAAAGAAGGGACCCCGATCACAATGAGTGAATCCCCGAACGGACTGACCGCTGGATGGAAAATCGCTATCGTTCTCGCGTTACTGATCGCGTTGGCCAATGGAGGCTTATCGGCGCTCTCCCAACGCGAACAGGAGCGTTTCACAAATCACGAAGAACGAATTGACAAGCTTGAGAATGCTGTCCGCGGAAATGATGTTGGGACGGCGCCGCGTGAAGCGAGCATAGAGGCGCGGCTCGATGCACTCGAAAAGCGGATCCAATCCATCGAAACGCAGGGCGAAGGCCCAGAATCGCAATAACAGCGAACAAATCATCCGATCCTGACGCATCTGAAACTACTCGTAAGAAGTAAATAACAGATCCGTGAACCGGAGTACTCATTCACGCAGCAACTGAAATCAAAGACTTCCGTTCGTGCCCGGTTACGGCAGTCGTTCGCCGGTAGAGTCCTTACATGGATTCCGACACTTGGAGAGCGGGTGAATTTGCAGTCCGGGCACGTGCTGGCCAACAAGTAACGCTGTGTCCTCGTCGTGCTCCTCCCGGAATGTCGACCGCAGCATGTTCCATCAAATCCGCAGGTCGCGCAGTGGAAGGTCACGGCAACACGTTCGTTAGCGAATCGGTTGACTCACTCAGGGACAATCGCGGACGGCAACGGTAAAGTGCGTGCAACTCTAAAGGAAATATGACCATCTGTGCGAAGAATCGGCGACGCGCCGCGATAGCCGGATCGCCCCACCTCTGCCGGGACATCAAAGGCTCCGCCACGCGACGCGGCGTAGGCGTTGAGGCTTACGACCTGCGATCCGGGTGTTCCCGACATCACCTCGACACCGGGAGCATACGGCTGGCCCTGCCAGAGGTCATGACACCATTCCCAGACATTGCCATGCATGTCGTGAAGACCGAACGGGTTCGCCTTTAACGTGCCGACTCGGTGGGGTCGACCATCGGAATTCAGATTGGTCCATTCGAATTCGACAGAATCAGACGCGTTGTCGCCAAACCACCACTCTGAGATGGTTCCTCCACGAGCGGCAAATTCCCATTCCGCCTCTGTTGGCAGGCGATATCCGTCGGCATCCGGGTTCACATGCACAACGGCCCCCGACGGATCTTCAACGATCTCGTAAAACGGTTCCAGCCCATCAAGATGGCTGAGACGAATCAGGAAACTGACAGCGTCGATCCACGACACGTTCTCCACAGGGAAGTCGGATGTCTCCAGACCGACGACGTCGTCCTTCCTGGTTCCCGACTGTGCAAACCCGGCGGGATTGCTGTTCATGACCTGTTGAAACTGTGCCTGCGTGACTTCCGTCGTGCCGATGTAGAACGGTGGCGTGATGGCTACCCTGTGCTGATTGAGTTCAAATGACAGAGCGGATAAACACCAATCCGGCAGATCCTTTTTCTCCATGGCCATCATCAGGCTGTCGATCTCTTCCGATGTTTTTCCTCGCACAAAGTCACCGGGCGGAATCAGGCACATCGGAATCCCTGTAGAAGTCGTGGTCCTGACCGGTTTCTCCAGAAATCGAGCCCATGCTTCCTGATACTGCTCTGCCTGAGACCGGTCAAAGGGAACACTGGCGGCGGGTGGATCGGCACCGTTGGACATCTGTTTCGGAGCGTTGAGGTCTGTTGTTCCATCCTGCGCTTGGCTGCCTGCGGCCGTTGACGGACTGGCGTCGACTGTATGTGGACCTTCAGGTGATAATTCAGAAACCGATTGGCCCGTCTTCAACGGCCACCAGACCGCGCTTGCCGCAGCGAGAGTAATTGCCACCAGAAGCACGCCGATGTATGCCAGCCACCGTGCCAAGACGGGTTGCTGAATGGGCGATTTTCGACCTGTTATTGACGGGAGTAGTTGTTCTGCAGGACATTCTCTGAGCCATCGCCACAATTCGTCGGCGAAATCGGCTGCGGTGGGGTATCGATCGCTCGGTCTTTTCGACATGGCTCGATTGCAGATGGCCGCCAGGCCCAATGGAACTTCGGGGCAGAGTTCTCTGATCGGAATCGGCCGTTGTTCGGCGACTTTCGAGAGGATGTTGTGTGGTGATCCGGAAAATGGCCTTTTCCCCGTCAACAATTCGTACAGGATCACTCCCAGGCTGTACTGATCGCTCGCAGGTCCGACTTCTGCATGGTCACCTCGTGCCTGTTCCGGAGACATATAGGCCGGTGTCCCCATGACCGAGCCGTCCAGCGTCAGGTTTGACTCATCATCGGTCCGTCTGGCGAGGCCAAAATCTGTCAACTGTGGCTCGCCGCGATCATCGATCAGAATATTGTGTG
>JAGQQE010000619.1 GCA_020426345.1 Planctomycetaceae bacterium | reverse complement strand
TACACACTTCCCGAAGCAAGGGACCTGATCAACCGACACCTGCTGATCCGTGGATACTGCATTATTCAGCGAGGTGAGATTCTTTCAGTTCTGAAGACGAAGGACCTGAACCCCTCGCTCGTGCCCCGAGTCTCTGCTGAAGAACTCACGGACTTGCCGGACCACACACTGTGCAAAGTTTCATTTGACCTGAACTGGCTTCTCGCAGACGAAGCTGTCGAAGAGCTGAAGCCGATGCTGAGTTCTGCAGGGCAGATCCATAAGCTGAGTCGAACAAATCGCCTGGAAATTCTGGACGTCGCGTCCAGTCTTCGCGATATTCGGGATCTGCTGGATGCCGAACAATCTCAATCCGGTACAGAACAACTCGTCCGAACTTTCAGGCTCGAACATCGGCGCGCAGAAGAAGTCATCGTTTTGTTGCGTGATCTGCTTGGTATTCGAGACGACAAAGGCTCCGCGGGGTCTGGTGGAATGAACCCGGGCATGATGCAGCAGATGCAACAGCAGATGCAGCAAATGCAACAACAAATGCAGCAGCAAATGGCCAGCAAAGCCGGCGGCGGTACCAAGGCAAAAGGGCCTGCAGAAACACGGCTGGTCCTGAATTCACGCGAGAACATGATTCTTGCACAGGCTGCTCCTGATCAGATGGCAATTATTGATCAGGCCATTCAACAGGTCGATGTCGCACAGGAATCTGGTCGATCGCTGCTGAACAACATGTCTCGAATGAAAATCTATCGACTCGAAACCGTCGACCCCCAGACTCTGTCTGATCTGTTGCAGCAACTGGGTGATCTGGATCCAGGGACCGTACTCAAGGTCGACAAGTCCAAGAAGGCTATCATTGCGTGGGCATCGCTTGCCGATCACCTGACGATCACGACGCTTGTGGAGAAACTGGATCAGTCCGGCCGAAGCGTGGAAGTTATCCCCCTGCGACGACTCGAAGCCGACTATGTTGCGGGCACAATACGTGCGTTAATGGGGCCGGTTGAAAAGGACCAGACCAGCAATCGCAATTCGTCACGGTATTTTGTGTACGGATTCGGAATGCCGCAGCAGGAGGAAGAAGATCAAAGCGAAGGATTCAAGGTGGAGGCAGATATTGAGTTCAATCGCCTGCTGGTGTTTGCTAACAACGTCGAAATGGAAGAAATCCACAACCTGCTTCGAAAGCTGGGAGAATTGCCGCCCAAAGACCAGGCCTTTTCAGGAGTTCAATCTTTTGACCTGCATCCGGATGAAGATCTGGAGCAACTGCGGAAGCGACTGGAATTTCTGTGGCAACGCGATAACGAACTGCAGTTTGATTTACCCGAATCGACAACCGACGAACCAGCAGATCCGCCGACCGAGGACGATCCTGCGATGGACGATCCTGTTGTGCCAAAGAATGACAATCAAACAACGGCAGCCTCGGGTGCCAGCGATCGGCCCCGCACATTCAACGAATTACTGACGACTCGTCAAAACAAGTTTCGGTCTCCGCGGAACGCCACTCTCGACGTTCCCGTGCGAACTCGGATTCCGCAAAGGCGGCCCCGAAATGCAGCAATTGTTACGAATCAACCGTTACAGAATCCGGCTGCCACGCCCCAACAGGAAACCAAGGGTCTTCGGAAGGGCGCCGAGCTTCCGAACGTGCGGATTTCCGTCGGCCCGGATGGAAGATTACTGGTCAATACCGACGATCCTGAAGCGATGCTCGAATTTGAAGACCTGTTCAAATCAATCAGCCGGAGCCGTCCCCCGTATCGCGTTTTCACGCTGAAGTATGCGACTCCCTCCTGGGTCGCTTTAAACCTGGACGACTACTTTAAAGCTGAACAGGAAACGGAGTCTTCCATGCAGTTCGATCCCTGGTTCGGTATGAGACCAGTTGAGAAAGCTGTCAAAGGCAAGAACAGCCTGTCTCGTCGTCGAGTTCCTCAATTCATAACGGACAATTTCACCAGCACGATTCTGGTGCGCGATGCGGACGCACGCCAGATGCAGACCATTCAGGAACTCATCGAACTCTACGATGTCCCGGAACCGGCAGATACCCGTGCGATGCGAATCACGAAACTGTTTCGCCTTCAGAATGCGAAAGCGACATCTGTCGCGAATGCGGTGAAGGATGTGTTCCGGGATCTGCTGAGCTCCAATGACAAGGCCCTGGAATCGAACGACAAGAATCAACGACCATCGGGCGGGTTTTCTTCTTTCCTTGCCAGCATGTCCGATGATTCAAACGAAGACGAGCCGATTCGTTTCAAGGGACTACTTTCCATTGGCGTGGATGAATCGTCAAACACACTGATCGTCTCGTCGACTGCTTCTCTAATGGAAACACTTGGACAGATGATCGAATCACTGGACGAAGCCGCCAATAC
>JAGQQE010000061.1 GCA_020426345.1 Planctomycetaceae bacterium | reverse complement strand
GTGGATAGCGCCGCACTTGCCATCGGACGCGCGTCTGGTCGCCTTTCCCGGAAGGCCAAACCCCCACGAAGCTGCAGCAGGTATCTGGCCAGCGCCGTGGTACAAGAGAATCTACAAGCACATCAGGCCCGCAGTCTGGGTTCAGCAGCACTGGCGATAGGCACAGCAGCACTGGCGATAGGCACAGCAGCACTTGCCTGACGCGCATTCACCGGGTTGACTTACGTCACAAGGTGTCCCGCGCGTGAATTTTTTCCTGCTGGAATTTGCTATTAGAAAAAAATCGCCACATTTTTCGGAGGATGGCGGAGTGCGGCAACACACTTTCCGGCGGCTGCTTTTTGCCGCGAATGGAGTGAGGACGCTGATCAGTCTTTTTGCAGATTGGCAGACTTCGAACCATATTCATCAATTCAGGAAAGGACTACGCCATGATTATCCGAAACTGGCTCATTGCTGCCGGCGGTTCCCTGTGCCTGCTTGGAATGGGCGCCTTGTTCACACTTTCACCTTCTTCGTCAGCACATGCTGCATTCTCTGAAAGCGACACACTACCGGCTGAGGCCGTTGCAAGAGTGGATGAACTTTCAAACGTATTCCGGAGCGTCAGCAGAAAGACTTTGCCCGCCGTCGTTTCGATCGAGACATCGGGAAGAATGCCAACACGCCGAATGGTCCAGTTTGGAGGCGATCCGGACGGCACTGACCCTTTTGATGATCCATTCTTTCGGCGCTTCTTCGGCGACATTCGGCCCAATGTGCCACGAGGGGACAACAGCGGCTCAGAAGAACGAAGATCATTAGGGCAGGGTTCAGGCTTCATTATTGATCCGTCAGGTATCATCATGACCAATGCACACGTGGTGGATGGTGCTGATGAAGTCATCGTTCAACTCAGCGACGGACGTAAGTTCAAGGCCAGAGACGTCCGCAAGGACGCAAGAGCAGACGTTGCGATTCTTCAGATCGATGTTCCAGAGAAGTTGCCGGCACTCAGTATCGGCGACGACAAGAAAATGGAGATTGGCGACTGGGTACTCGCTTTCGGCAGCCCGTTCGGACTGCACCGCACTGTGACGCAGGGAATCATTAGTGCAAAGGCTCGCGGGCTGAACGACCCACGAATGCGGCAGGAACTGCTTCAGACAGACGCTGCCATTAATCCCGGAAACAGTGGCGGACCACTCGTTAACCTGCGAGGCGAAGTGATAGGCATCAACACGGCCATCTCCACAAGCAGCGGTGGTTATGATGGCGTCGGCTTTGCTGTTCCTGTGAGTCTTGCAAAATGGGTTGGTGACCAACTGATCAAAGATGGTCGCGTGCGCCGGGCGTACCTGGGAGTCGTGCCTCAGGATATCGACGCTGATATTGCGGAAGCGCTGCACCTGAGCACACCGCACGGAGTGCTTATCGCCGAAGTCACGGAAGGGAGTCCCGCGGATCAGGCAGGTCTTCAGATTCAGGATGCGATTCTGGAAGTCGACGGGCAGAAAATCACCAATGCTCGCAAGCTGATGGCCATTGCTGAAAAGCTGACCATCGGGCAAACATACCCCGTCGTGATCCTGCGCGATGGCAAAGAAAAGGAGCTAAGCATCAAAGTGGCTGAGTTTCCTCAGGAGATCGCACTTTCCGCCCGGGAACAATCAACAGCCGACGTCGATGGAAAGGGCATCATGATCGACGAGCTGGGAGTTGAAGTACAGTGGGTCCAGCAGGACACCGCAAATCAACTGGGACTGGATATCGGTGCAGGTCTTGTGGTAACAAATGTTCAGAAGGGTGGGCTCGGCGCTCGAATTGGGCTCCAGCCGGGAACAGCCATCCTTCGAATCGGAAGTACTGAACTGAGAACAGGTTCCGACCTGGAAAAGGCCTTGCAGGAAGCCCGAAAACAACAACAGGTTCTGTTATTTCTGAAAACGCCCAACGGCACACAGTTCATCAGCGTACCTTTCAACAGCAGAGACTGACGAACTCTGCAACCTCCTGAAAGACGAGAACGGACAGGCAGATTTGAGTAACGGCAGGTCTGCTTACAAAATCGGGCCGGTGGTTTACCACCGGCCCTTTTTGTTTTTGTTGTCCCGGCGAAAAGGGGACACGTTCAGTTCAGGCTGGCAGCCTTATTTACTGTCCGTAGAATCTGCAGGCGCTGCATCCACCGCCTCGCTACCTTTGGGGGGGCGAATCAGTGTTACGGATTCGCGAGTAAATGAATTCTCAAGCGCTCCTGGTCGACAAACAGACAACTGTTGATCAACGAAGTCGAGTTTTCCGACAATGCGACCCACGGATGGCAGGAGTCCCGCAATGTCCTGAACAACGCTGAGATCGGGTCCATTCGGTTGGCCGCCTGCCATGCCGATGAACATAGGCAGCATCATTCCCGCCTGCTGCAGACCGGAGGACATCTGACGAATGGACTCACCCACATTCTTGTAAGTCACAGAATGGACAGGACCATCTACTGCGAGGTTGAAGGCCGCGTAAGCCTCCGAATCCGCAAATGACCCGGTTTCACCATTCTGCACCGCCAGCGCGGCGCGAACGGAGTCCGGACTCGTCGCGACGACCATCCAGCCGTTATGGAAGCCAAAGACCGGACGAGCACCGGTCATGGCAAGCAGATTGGCTGAGACTTCCTGGAATCCTTCCATCCCTGCCACTGGTTTCAGTGATAATCCCTGAGCACGAACCTGAGGGATTTCTGTGAGAGTGTTGAATCCTCGATCGATCAACTCCTGAATTCGTTCCGGCTTGTTGCATCGGGCAAACAGGACTCCATCTGACGATTGCCCCATGCCGGTCCTTCGACCAGGAAAAGACAGCGAAACGAATTCTCCGCCGAACCCCTGCAGAATGTCCTCATCCAGATACAGGTCATGTTCCTGCTGCAGCGCATCGAAACGATCCAAACCGCGTTGCATTTCAGGAAAGATCTTTGGCATTTC
Source organism: Planctomycetaceae bacterium (assembly GCA_020426345.1). GTDB lineage: Bacteria > Planctomycetota > Planctomycetia > Planctomycetales > Planctomycetaceae > F1-80-MAGs062. The sequence goes on along the minus strand of JAGQQE010000061.1, from coordinate 19,299 downwards.
GGTGACGATCCACGCGTACAGGGGATGCAGATTACATCCGTCCGTCATGCTGAACCCAACGACATTTTCAGGAACCCACTTCTTCCAGTCCTCAAATTTCTGTTGGTTTTGTACCATCTGCCCGAGCACTTTTTCGCCCATGCCCGACTGGTACCGACCGAACGAGGCGCTGCGATTCTGGAAGCCTTCTGTGTATTCCACCGTCACTTCGTAGTCGACTCCGTCCATCTCATAAATCAGCTGTTCCACCATCGCGGCAACTTGATTGGCCTTTTCATTTCCGCCAGCAGTGTTGCGAATGAAGGAGCCAAACTGGCTCATCTGCTGCATCATTTGACGGCCATCATAAAAGACAAGCGTGTCTTCTGCCTCAGGCAAATGTTCCAAAGCTTCGCGGCAACGTTCGTTGTCGAACGCTGAGATGCTGTCGGGATTCTGCAACAGCTCGAGGCCGCTCTTTGCAAAATCACGCGACGTAGAAAACACAAACAGGTCGTCGGACGCCCCCACGATCAGTTGCAGGGGTACCTGAGGTGGCAGATTCAGCACCGACACTTCAACGCCACCGAGTGTCTCCGTGGTGACGGTCAACTTTCCTTTTGAGGCCTGCACGGCCAGGTCCAGCAGATTCTGAATTCCCTGCTTCAGAGACGCAGCGCCGCCATCAGGAATTCGAGCCAGCACCAATTGCTGCGAGGTTGGAATGTTCATGCGCTGTGCGAACAGGAATTCCTGTACGTCCATTAGCTTCTCCCATTCCACCGGCGCAAATGCGTTGGTCAGGGTGTCCCGGATTTCAATGAACTTCTGAGCATCTGCCTCTCCCGCTCGACTTTGAACGATCTGAAGGATGCGGTCCATGATTTTTGTTTGCTGGACGGTTTCCCAAACTTCCTTGTAGTACTGCTTTTGGTAGTCTCGTTCCGGGTTGTGCTTTGCGTAGACGGAGATAAAGGAATCCGGAGGCGCGGCCTCTTTCAGGTCTGCGGCGTGTATTCCCGTTACTGACCCGCCGAGAAACGCAACCCCGGCTGACAACGCGACAAATTTTCTACAACACCAATTCTTCATGATCCACTCCCAAATAGAAAAACAGGCCCAATAACCTCCGGCAACAGCCCGCATCGCCTGTGCACTCCGGGAACTGCGATTGAAGGGACTATCATGACCGGAGGCGCATTCAAATGAAACCGTGGGCTGTATGGCTCTGGCAATAATGCTCGCTGGCAGCCCTTCATTCGGCTGAACGCCCAAAATGTTGGCGCTGATCAGTCGAAAAGGGGATTTCTTTGGCCGTCGCGAAAAACATGAAAGCCAGCGTCTGCGAAGAGGCGACCCGATGAAGACATCGCGCCTGCGAATGACCGCCTGGTGGAAACGTCGCAACGTTTGGTTTTGAATAGAGTTAAGGCTAATTGCCTGCCAGAAGTTTCCACCCGATAATGGCGACAACCAGACTGGCCACAACGCACCCAATTACGGGCACGAGGTCGTTCAGCAAGAACCAGACCGGCACAGCGGCGAGCAATATGAGGAGTGCCAGGCCGTAGAAAATAAGCTGAGCTTTCGATGCTTTGACCGTTCGAGAGGCTGCCACGATTTGCTGCAGTGTGTCGTCTTTGGCACTTTGGTGTTCAGAAATCACAAGCTGGGTCGCAGGATCAACTTCTGCAATGGCCTGCAGCCGCTGATATTGCAGAGCCGCGTCGCGAACGCCTGTTGTTTCAGCCTCTTTCCGAAGTTCATTCATCTTTGCGAGACACCAGTTCGTGACAATCGAACGATGTGAGAAAACTCTCGGCACAACGGCCCCTGATGCTGACGCACTATCTGATTCAACGGTATCCCAAAGCGTTCGGTAGCGACGTTTACCGATGGAGTAAACGACACTCCGAGTTGAATGTTGTTCCAGATCGATTTTCCATGCGGTGGTCCGTTTTCGCGATTCCGCCCCGAGTGCTGTTCTGAGGAGACCGTCATTCAGAAACGTCTTCGCTGATGCAGCCAGTCCCTCAGATTCCACTGCGGATTCATCCAGAGACGATGCAAGGCGATCCGTTCCAGCTCCCCCCCAATGATGCAACTGCTGATGTCCAATGGTGAATGGCTTTTGACAAGAGCGGGATAACATTTCCTGCGAATAGCTTCCGACCAGTTCTGTGGAGACGCTTTCGACTTCGAAGACGCGTTTCACTTCCAGATAGGTGACCAGTATCTTGCTGCCCTGGCATTGTCGACACTGTTTCGCTCCGCGACCGCTGCAGTCCCGGCAAGCCATTGCCCGTTTGCCTCGACAAACCGGGCATACCGCTTTGCCAGTGTTCTTACAGGCGTCGCAGGCAACTGCAAAGTTCTGATTCTCGACAAAGCTCTCGCGACCTGATCCCGCGCACTTGGCACAGGTGCGTGTCTTCGGAGCGCCCTCGGGATCGTCTGCCGGTATATACTGCTGAGTTCCAGCTCCGCCGCACGTTGTGCATCGTCGAGATCCCCGGACTTTCTGCACTCGGGTTTTCTGACCAGTCCCCGCGCATTCCATGCATGATGTCACGCCTGTCATCGTACACGCAGAACATCCCAGCTTCCCTTTTCCCTGACACTTTTTGCAACTGGTCTCGCCCGTCTGAGCGCAGCGAGTGCAACCATGGAGTTCCTGTGAATCCGATACGATCTTGGTTTCTTCTTCAGTTGAAGGCTCTTTCGGTGGCTTCCAACTGATATCCCACGCTCGAGTATTTGTTTCGTCTCGCTTCTTCTCAGGGACACTCCAGCCCTTGTAGGCAACGGTTCGCTTGACCAGCGATCGCTTTTCGTGAAAAACGTTTAATGTCAGTCGGCCCGACTGCAAATCGATGATTTTGTCGATAGCGGCCTTGTCTGCTTTGCTGGCCAGATTGTGATTGGGCAACCCATCAAAATAGGTTCTGAGGGCCGTGCGGAAGTCCGCTTCGTCTTCACTCACATGCGAGATTGCACTGGTTTCGCTGTTCAGCAATTCGAATAACTCGCCGAGCGGATTCTTTGACTTTGGCTTCGCACCCGACTTGGCAGCGCGCGCGACGGCGGCCGCAGCGACGGCAGGGGGAATAATGCTGGAACGCGGAGAGGTCGCCACCGGTGGTGCGACATCCTCCGGAGCATCTTCGAGCGACTCGAAGAAGAACATCAGGTCGCCGCCAATCACCGTGTCTGCATCCGCAGGTGGTGCGTCCGTTTCGACGACCGGATCATCGCCTGTCAGTTCAGATTCATGATTCACACCTGTTTCGGCCGCAATCGTTTCTGGTGATTCGTGTACAGCGTCGCCGGCGTCTGTTAGCAACGGAGACTGCGACTGGACAGGAATCGGAAATCCATCCTGTGCGGACGGCCCCGTGAGTGCATCCTGCCGCAGGTTCCGGTCCGAAGCAGACATTTCTGACTCGGTCCCCGACGGTACAGAAGGGCGTTCAGGTGCAGACTTCGCCGATGTGCTTTCGTCAGGATCCAACCTGTCCGACATGGACTCGACGGCACTTGTCGTATCCTTCAGGGAATGTTTTGCATCGGTCACATTCAAATCAAAGTCGCCGATCTCCGAATCAGACGGTTCTGCTTCAGTTGGACTTTGACTGAGCTCATGGTCAGACGGCTCAGCACCTGAACTGTCAATCCCACCTGGTGCTGACAAAGGCAACGACGAAAACACCGGAGTAGGCAGGGTGGGTGTCGGCAGAAGTGGTTCTGGCCGTGGCAGTGACTCATCCAGCGATGAAACCGGTGTTACCAACGGAGATTCGGGAACCACACCTGAATGGTCCGGGATGTCGAGTTCCGGGGCAGGCGGCCCCGGGGCAATGTCGTCTGCAAGCTCAAAGTCTGCTTCCGGCTGAGAACTCTCCGCTGGCAGATGAGTCGGTATGGGATCGACAGAGGCTCGAGTGCTTCCCTCAGGAGCAGTCGAATCCTCCAGTTCGAAGTCTGCCTCATCGCTCGCGTAGGGTTCAGCGTCTTCCAGTCCGGAAAGATCCAGATCGAGGTCAGCCATGCCACCTGCGGGAATCACGCTGAGCGTGCCACAGTTGTCGCAGTGCACCACGTTGCTCTCATCAGAAAGGTCTGCTATCAGCGGCGCATTGCAGCCCAAACACCGGATTTCAGTTTGTCCAGACATAACAGAAACCACCGACCAACTGTGTCATCAGACAAGATTTACGTATAACGCGACTCTGGCTTAACCTGAGAATATTAACCTATTCAAAAACAGAACGATTCGCCTGCTTGCTCTGCCTCACATCATTTTCCGCATTCGTGCGTCGAGTGCCATTCAGAACGAATATCGTGCCGGATTCAGCGCTGACTTGGCCGAGGCGGCCATGCGAAGTAATAAAACCATACCAATCGACACGAGCGTCAACATCCTTTCTTTCGGGATCACTTATCATTTCCACCCCTAAATAGCCATCGCAGGGACTTCCGATGTCACCTCAACCCATTCATTCCGTTCGTGAAAAAGATCTGCTGTGTCGGGGACGGCGGAATCGCAGACTGTCAGAATTCCTGTTCGTGAGTTTAGCCGTTTTACTAACGTTGGAAGTGAGCGCTGCCGCCACCCCCGCAGGCAGGCAAGCTCCGGGATGGTTTGAGGAAAACATTGCACCTCTGCTCGTGCGGCGATGTATCGAATGCCATAAGCCTCCCGCCGCCGCTGGCGGTCTGGATTTGACCACACGCGAAGGATTGCTGTCGGGTGGCGACAGTGGGGACGCCATCAACGAATTCGCTCCGTCCGAGAGCTACTTTCTTGAGCGAATCCGTTCCGGAGAAATGCCTCCACCAGTTAAAGGCGTTCCACACCCTCTCAATGAAACGGAGACGTTGACGCTTTCGAAATGGATTCAGCAGGGAGCCAACTGGCCCGACGGTCGGACGCTCGACCTGTTCGAGCGGACAACATCGTCGCGTGCTGGTCGCGACTGGTGGTCGCTGCAGCCAATTCGTCGATTCGAATGGTCACCTGCAGCAAAGAACCCCATTGATGCCTTCATCCAGCGAGGCCTTGAAGACAACAAACTAACATCTGCCCGGGCAGCGGATCCCGCAACGATTCTTCGTCGCATGTCGATCGACACAACGGGACTCCTGCCCAATGCCGATCAGATCGCTCAATTCGCTGACGCATACACCGCTGGTGACGGCGGTTCAGCAGACCGCGACCCGGCAGATGAGGCGATCCGTGAGGCAGCCGATCGATTGCTTCAGTCTCCGAAGTTTGGTGAGCGCTGGGCGAGGCACTGGCTGGATGTTGTTCGATTTGCCGAAACCAGCGGATATGAAAGAGACCAGCCAAAGCCTTTCGCATGGAAATACAGAGACTGGGTTGTCGACGCCTTGAACAGCGATTTGCCCTATGACCAGTTTGTGCTGCAACAACTGGCCGGTGACGAGATTGAGGATCGAACGGAACGGTCTGTCATTGCAACGGGCTTCCTTCGACTTGGGACATGGAATGATGAACCCAATGATCCGGAAGACTACGTTTACGATCGACTCGAAGATCTTGTTCATAGTACGTCAACCGCGTTCCTTGGGATCACCGTCAAATGTGCTCGGTGCCATGACCACAAGTTCGATCCAATTCCGCAGACAGACTATTACCGGATGGCTTCCGCGTTTTGGCCGGGTCCGATTGCCGCACGAGACCGGAATCTTCTCGGCGGACCGGGTGAGAAGGAACTGGGATATGCCGATGTGCTCGGATGGACCGACGTGACAGCTGATCCTGAGCCGCTTTATGTGCTCAGAAACGGCGAACGACACAGCCCACTTTTTCCTGTAAAGCCGGCTTCGCTCAGCGTGCGTCCGGATTTGTTTCGTGAATTCGAAACGCAGTCCATCGCTACACAGCACCACTCAGTGACTGGCCGCAGAAGGCAACTGGCCGAATGGATGATCAGTCCGGATAACCCGCTGGTTGCTCGAGTCATCGTCAATCGCATCTGGCAACATTATTTTGGTGAAGGCCTGGTTCGTTCACCCGACAACTTTGGATTTACCGGCGAACGACCCACGCACCCGGAACTACTTGACTGGCTGGCCAGCGAACTTATCCGCAACGACTGGCACATGAAGCCGATTCATCGCCTCATCCTGAATTCACGTACCTATCGGCAGTCTTCTATCCATGATCGCGATGAGGAATTCAGCCTGATTGATGCCGCCAATCGATATCTCTGGCGAGCCAACAGGCGGCGAATGGATGCTGAATCTCTTCGTGACAACATTCTGCTGAGCAGCGGATCGCTGGATACTCGAATGGGCGGGCCGGGATTCTTTCCTGCCGTCAGTCCTGAGGCGCTTGAAGGCCTTTCCCGCAAAGCGGCTGCGTGGACAGCATCGGCAGAATCAGAACAGCTCCGGCGCAGTCTTTATATGTTCAGCCAGCGCAGTCTGCTGCCGCCAATGATGACGACGTTCGATTTCTGCGACACAACGCTGCCGTGTGGGCAACGCGATGTTTCGATCGTTGCGCCCCAGGCACTCACTCTGCTGAACAATCAGTTCCTGCATCAACAGGCGGAACATCTGGCTTGCCGAATTGTTTCGGAGGCAGGAACACCTGAAGACCGGGCAATAAAGATATGGCAATCTATCCTGAAGCGAACCCCGAAGAACGATGAACTCATGTTCTCTGTTCAACATGTACAACGCCAAATGCGGCGACTATTGATTCACGAGACCAACTCTGAAAGTCGTAACGGCGTGCAGGATACGTCTGTCGGACGAGACGACGTTTCGCTGAATGAATCGCTTCAGGCGGCCATCCAAAAAACAGAATCCTGTGTTTTGTTCCTCACTGCAGAAAACAATGTGATCACGGGTGAGCAAGGCCGGGTTGTCCAGTGGGAGAACGCTGTTGATACGACGTCAACTGCTATCAGAAGGGCAACCCACAAGGCAATTCAGCCAGTCAGCGAACACCAGCCCATGCTGGTGCCCGATGCGATGAACGGCTGGCCCGTGATTCGTTTTGATGGGCAGCGTCGGTTCATGCATCTGCGTCCAGGTCGTTCAGCAGATCGATTGCTTGTCACCGACGAATTCACGTTGATGATCGTCGCGTGTGACAACCACCCGCAGAAGTCAGAAGCGGGGCACCGCGAATTGATTTCCAACTGGAGTGGTCGCGATGGCAACTACGGCACATCCGTATTTCTGGGACTGACGGACAACCACCGAATTCGATTCACGGATGCATTGGTAACCACGGAAAGTCTGATGCAGCCCGTTTTGCCCTTTCTGTTGACCGCGACAAATGGAAACCGTGGGGCTGGTCTCTGGCAGCAGCGCCGTGCCATCATCCATCAGGAATCGGCACTCCCGTCTCGACGCCTGGACACAGATTGGGTCATTGGACAGCAGGGCAATATCGACGGTGAATTCTGGCACGGTGATATCGCAACGATCCTTGTTTTCGACAAACAGCTCGAAGATTCTGATCTCCGGCAGATACAGTCCCTCCTGCGGCGGAAGTACCAACTGCAACAAATGCCTGACGCAGACATTCCGGAGTCGCTCCGGACACCGGAAGAACTTGCCTGGGCCTCGTTATGCCTCGTTCTGTTCAACAGCAATGAATTCATCTTTATTGATTGATTGATGGCTGTATGACGGGATGGCTGCGCAGCTTGTCTGAGTCACATCTGCCGATGGACTACCAGCACGGCAGTCAGCAGGTAATACCTCTGCATGTCGCCGAATCAGGTAGACAGCGGCCGGGCAGGAAGTCGTTTGGTCGCCGGAAGAGCTATTTCCCCGTTTTTGTGCAGGAATGGATATCTGTAATCGCGTTTCATCATTTTTCTCAGGAATCTCTTTGAGGTTCGGGCTCGGATTGAGTCTATGAGGATGTTCTGGCAACGAATGTCAGACGCCGAGGAGTTCGCGGTGCCGGAATCTGATCAACCAATCGATTGGGAGATGCTCTTCCGGCAACATATTCCTGATGTCCTTAAGCTGGCAACTCGACTGACCGGAAATCTGCATGATGCGGAGGATGTCGCGCAGGAGGCGTTGCTGAGAGCGGCTCGAAGCAGGAGCACATTTCGAGGCGACTCCACATTCAGGACATGGTTGAATCGTATTGTTGTGAATGTGTTTCGCACCTGGATGAGGAATCGAAGTATAGCTGGGCCGCTGGAAGAAGAAACTATTGATCCGCTGAAGAACACGGACGCCGAACAGGCGGAGACGGCAGAGCTTGTGGCACAGCATGTCTCAAATCTGCCCGAACGACAGCGAGAAGTACTCGTTCTGTGCATTTACGAAAATATGAGCGCGGCTGAAGTGGCAGAAGCGCTGGGGCTCACTGTGCAAAATGTTTATTCGACTCTGAACGTTGCGAGGAACCGGCTCAAACAGTCCCTTGCCTCACAACTCAGTCGGGAGTCACTCAATTGAACCGTCCTGACGAAGAAGACGACTTCACAAGTCAAACGGAACAGAAACTGGATTCTCTGCTGCGACAAGCAGCGTGGCCGGATGCCGATCCCTCAACGATCAGTCGAATGCACGAATCGGTCATGCGGGAGCTGCATGCCGTTGTTCAGCCTGAGGGGGGTGTCGATCCATTGGACAGCCAGTGCAATCAAACAGACGCAATTGGCCTGCCCGCTTTGGATGTTCCGATTCCTGGACAGAGCAGCGATCGTCGCAGACAATTTCCGTACAGCATCGCTGTCTCAGCATTGATGATTCTGGTCGCTTTTGCAGCAGGGCGCTGGTCGGCTTCCGGACGGTCCTCTTCAGTCCCGTCGGGCGAGGATCCTCAGTTAGCCGAATCGGCTCAGCACGATGCATCGCAGACCGTTCCTGCGTTGAAAGAGCCTCCCAAAGATCTGGACCCTGATCATCTGGTTGCAAAGAACGGCGTGGGCAGTGCGAAAGACGCAACCACAGAACCGAATAAACAGGAATCGTTGCAGAAACCGGCGTCCGACTCGACTCAAATGATCGAGCCCCGACCAGAACTTGCCACTGGTCGAAAACAACGCCTGACGCCGCGCGAAAGAATGAAGTTGCAGCTTGAGGACGTATTGGTATGTCTGTCGGAGAAAGATGACACTGATGGTTCCTGCTGTCGGACCCTACTGCCCCGGCGCGCAGAATTTGAGTTCATGCTGGGGGAAGTCATTCGAAATGCAACCGGGCAACGTCAGCTTGCCGCTGTCACTGCCATGGGCTTCGTGGGAACGGATACAGCTGTCCCGGTTTTACTTGGGACTACACGTTCTGAAAGTCTGCGCGAAAAATCGATCGCTGCCCTGAAACAGTGTTGCAGTGAACAGATGCTGGCTGGCCTGGTTCTGCAGCCGGGTGATGAAACTTTGCAGCGTGAGTTTCTGACAGAACTGGCTCATCGCAGCACACCCAATGCCGTACTGGCCTGGTTACACCTGATGCGCACTCAGCGGTCACGAATTCTTTGTCAGCAAGCTGCCAGCGACTTATCACCGTTTCTTGTAGATGCCATGTTCAGGGAACTGGATGCTCCACTGATGGACGATCGGATCTCAGCGATTTTGTCCCTTGGCCGACGAACTGACAAGCCGACTCAGGATCGCATCATGCAGCTCATTCAACAGTTTCCCAATCGATGGGAGCCCGTGGCGATCCTGATGTGCAGCGGATCAGAAGCTGCGGTCCGGACACTCACAAAACTGCAGAAGAACCCCGAGCGTTTCGCGGTTCTGCAAACCGCTTCCATTCAACTTCAGGCCAGCGTCACTTTGCCTGATCGATAGCATGGTTCGACATCAGGAAATTGTCAGTTCAAAAGTATGCGATCGACTGACACAGGAAGATCCACCCCCCGACTCCGAAAGGAAAACTTATGAAACGAATCTCCGAGATCCTATTTGTCTTGTTCGTGATGCAGGTCTGTCTCTCTCCAGCGGTCGCTCAGAACGATCCGTTTGCTGCCGGGCCACCACCGAAAAACGCAGTGAAGGAACGCCCGTTGCTGATTAAGTTCTATGACATCACTCCACTGGTCACAGAACGGCAGCACTATGCATTCCACGACGGCACTGCAGCGTTGGAGTATTCCAGAATCGGAGTCAATGCTGGCATGCCTGGAGGTATGGGAGGAGGAGGAGGCGCCATGGGTGGCGGAGGCGCGGGTGGAGGTCAGGGTTTTTTCTGTGTTCCATCAGCCCCACAATTCGGGGGAGGAGGAATGGGGGGAATGGGAGGGGCCGATGTTTCGGGCGTTGGAGATTCCAATTCGGAACCCAGTCTTCAGGAATGGCTCGAGATGCAGGGAGATTCAATAGAAGAACTGATTGAAAACAGTGTCGATCCGGATTCCTGGGAATCGATGGGTGGCCCCGGGACAATTCGAGATCTCGGCAACACACTGATGATTCGCCAGACCGAAGAGGTCCACGCTGAAATTACAACATTTCTCAGGGAACTCTCCATCGCCGTCGTCGGTAAAGGAACTTATCAATTAGAAGCGTGGTGGATTCCGGTCGTTGAGGAGACTGCCAGTGGTCTTCAGGAGATTCTCGCAGATCAGTCCGACGCAAACGTGTCCTGTCAGAAACTGACTTCACTGAGTCAGGAGTGGGGTGGTTATCACGCGATGATGCTCTGCCGCGAACACGTCACAACTCACGCCGTTTCTGGTAGCCAGGTTCCAATTGTTGTGGGTTCAACACCTGTCGTCGGTACGGGAAATGCCAGCGATCAACCAATCGTACGAACTCTGCTTCTTGGATTATTGATGGAGGCGAAGATTTCGTCGGTGCCCGAATACAGCACGTCGTCAGCCGAAATGGAGGCGGGTGATCAACTGAACTTGTCGTTTCGTTCGATGGTCTCTAACTCCGACGCGAACATCCAGGACTTCGGAGCAGGAGGGGGCAAAATTGACCGCTATTCGCTGGGTAAGCACGTCTCCGAAGGGACCTGTACTGTCAGGCAGGACAGGCTGACCAGGATCGCATCACTGAGTCAGCTTTCGACCAATCAGAGCGGGCAGCCACCAGAAATGCAGCTGATCGTCCGTATCACACTCCACGGAGGATAAATCGCAGCTGACCGTCACCAGGCCATGCCAAACATCATTTCAAAACCTGTTGCCAACGTCCTGAGATTCGCTGAAACTTGCAGGCATGGCGCTGCAGAAGGCAACACCTTTTTCAGAATTGAAATGACCTGGAGAGAGACGGGACGGCTGAACATTATCGAAAACGGGACTGGCCCGACCAGGAGACATTCAAACACGATCGTTTCCAGTCGTCCTGGGTGCCTGTCCCGGTTTTTCAACGGACAGCCAAGCCAAGGATCAGTGTCCATGGATCAGTGTCGCAGAGACAGCAAGAATGCCAGCAGATCATGAAACTGCTGGTCGTTCAGAATCTCTGCAACGTTGGCCGGCATGGGAGACAACGCCGATTGAATGCGTTCCTCTGCTTCCGAAACAGGTAACAATGTCTCCCGGCCCTGGCTATCTGTGATGCTCAGGCGATCGCCTTCCAGTTCGCGTACGAGCCCTGTCAATGCCCGGCCGTCCACAGTGACAACGGTCGATGTGCGAAAAGCAACATCAACGTTTCGATTGGGAGCAAGAACGTCTTCGACCACGCGGTCGAGACCACGATTTCCGATCCCATCTAGGTTGGGCCCCACTTTTCTGCCTTCACCGGCAACCTGATGACAAACAGCACAGTTCTTCCGAAAGATTTCTGCTCCCGCAGCGACACTCGCCGAAGCTGAAGCATGGTCCTTTCGACGTTTCGCGATCAGCTTCTCGATGGCAGCATTCTCATCCGGCAGCGACGCGGTCAGATTCCTGATTCGATCCTGCAAAACAGTGTTTGCGACCAACAATCGTTGAGAAACCGTGGGCCGCGTCAGTAGCCTGGCCGACATTTTCCCGGCTTCGATCAGTGCCACCAGCACCTCGGATCCATGCTGATCCACAGTTAGCTGTTCTGCTATTTGAAGCTGTTCGGCTGACGTCGCAAACACAGCGGCTCGCGCGAGGACTTCCCTGGCTTCCTCAACACGGTGATGAACGATGAGTTCAATCGCGGCCTGAACCACTTCGGATGGGGTTCCGGCAATCGAAGGAATGAGTGATACGGCTGACAGACGTGAATCCGGTTGGAGACGAATCAGGGCAGAAGCCATTGCCCGAATTTCACTTCGTGACAAACCATCACGCTGAATCAGGTGCTGGATTGCAGGCTCAAGAGATCTCAATTCATAAAGTGCGATCAACTGACAGGCCTGCTCGCGCTTCTGCGGTCCGCGGTCAGGATTGAGCCGTTCGTCAGAAAAACGACCGACCGACATCCAGGCGTAGGCCCCCGAACTGTCCCCGTCGACCAGTTCAACGACTGCCATTCTGCCCCGCCACTTTGACGTCTCCCATTCGACTCGCTGCGCGACATCATTGCGACGAGGCGGTGTCTCCAGAAACAGCTCATTCGTGTTTGCATCCCGAAGCCGAATGTAGTTATTGCCCTTCAATGGCATACTCGGAATTCCATCGTGCCCGGCCACGTAGAAACTCAGTTTCTCCGTCAGTTCAAATGGCGAAGAACGGTAAATGCCGGTCCGCTGTTCTCCATTCTCGAAGCTGCTGTGGAGCGGTGTGTTCTGCATGCCGTCTGATGACCGCCGCGAATACGAAACCGTCCAGGCATTCTGTTCGTCCGGGAAACTGGGATGTTTCAGGTTTTGCCACGGCAACGCCTGCACAACGTGCAGTGATTCCAGGTCATTGGGGGAGGTCATTCCGAGTAGCGACAACACCCGACGTTCGGCCCAGCGATTCACCGCCGCAGGGGCTGTCATCCCACGCTGCTGCAGACCAGCCGCCATGGATGTCAGAAGACTCAGCTGTAGCGATTCGTTTTCCGGAAATTCTTTTTGCACAGTTTCGGCTACAAGTTCCGCCGATATCGGAGACACATAAGCGGCCGCAAATTGCACCATTTCTGACAGCTGCCCGGGATTCGATTTTGCAAGGCTGGCAAGGTTGGAGGCGATGAATTCACCGGCAGCAGGAGTCTTCAGTGCCAGACACAGATCCGCTACGACGCCCGACTCGAAATCGGTGAGGGGTCCGCTCGTCAGATCCCGGAACCAGTCTTCATTTCGAAGATGATCTCGGAGCGTCATTCGTGTGGCGTGTCGCAAGTGCACATCGTCCGTGGGAATGCTGGCCAACAGCTTCAGCAATAGCGGAATGCTGGAGCGACGGGTGTGGCGTGCCGCAGCGATCACCGCCGCCCGCCGGACCAGAGGACTTGAATCGGAAAAGCCTTTCTGAAGCAGGTCCTGGACGGCCATGGCCGTAAGCCCGGACACGCTTTCCGGCGAGGCCGTGTTGAGCGCGCGAAATGCATGCAGCCGAACCAGTTCGTCAGTGTCGGTGGCAGCCTCTTTCAGCTCTGTGAAGTTCAGTTGCCCCATTCGCTGCAGTATGCGCAGCGACCGTTGACGCTTCACCGGCGACGTTTCTTTCAGCGCCTTTTTCAGGTCGAGGACGGTTTGTTTTCTGTCTGCTGAATCGAGCCCCATTTCATCTGTGATGTGGTCCGCGATCATGCGAGCGGTCTGGTAGTTGGCCGTTGCCAGTCGTTCAACAAGCACTGATGGAGAAAGTCTTGTCACGTCTGTCGATTGCACTTCGCCCGTCGATCCATCGCCGACATAGCTGATCTTCCAGATTCGGCCCCGGTGACGGTCACGGCCCGGGTGATACAAATCCACTTCATAGTGCCCGATGATGCGGTTATAGAAATCGGCGACGTACAGGCTTCCATCGGGCCCCGCAATCATATCGACAGGACGGAACCAGGGATCAGAGGTCGACATCAGGTCCGGCTGTTCAATCGCCTTCACGGTCGATCCCACATGTTCCAGCGTATTGCGATTAATGCGGGACGTCATCACGTTACCACCGAAACTACTGCGCTGAAACTCCGAGGGAAAGGAGGTGTGCTGTCCGAGGGCGATGCCGCCAATCGCAGTTGATCCATGCAGATGCTCCATCACATTGGGAACATAGCCAAGCCCGTCATGCGGCTTTCCAAAACTCTCGTAGTAACCTCCCTGAATCAGCAGAGTGACAGGCTTGGTGTGGCAGTCGGCGGTCAGAATATCATCGAACTGATCGATGGCCATTCCGAATGGATTGACCTGGCCATGCGTGAAATGCTCAATGCGAGAACCGTCAGGCTGAAAGCGATAGGTATTGCCTGACGACATTGAAACGACGTTTCCATCGCGTCCTTTGACTTCTGACCGATTATTAAATCCATGGCACGCGTAAATCCATCCATCGGATCCGCGACGGAAAGAGTTGTTCATACCGTGCGTGTCACGAGTCGTATCGAATGGACCATAAAGCACTTCCCGAACGTCGCAAATATCATCTCCATCCGTGTCACGCAGAAACATGATGTTTGGAATGCTGAAGCAGATGACTCCATCTCTGTAAGGGTACAAACCAATCGGAATGTTCAGCTTGTCTGCAAACGTCGTGACTTTGTCTGTTCGACCATCGCCATCTGTGTCTTCAAGGATCCGGATTGTGTCCCGCGGAACGGAGTCGGATTTCGCTGCGAATGGATACTCTTCCGAGCTGCTCACCCACAGCCGTCCTCGCGTATCAAAAGCCAGATTCATGGGTTTTGCGATTTGCGGCTCAGACGCGACCAACTCTACTCGAAATCCCGGAGGCAAACGGAAGGTCGTCAATTCCTGCTCGGCCGTCAGTGGCTCTGTCTCCCGGACTCCCAGAGCGAATGGATTCTTTTCCTGTGCAGGAACGGACCACGATTGCATCAGCAGGACGACAAGTGCCAGCAGCCAGCGGCGAGAAGTTGTCAGAAGGCTGAATGAATCAGGAGAGGTTGGCATGGAACATGCTTTCAGGCGGGATCTAAGGTCGGCTGGAATCTCAGGCAGCGCGGGACATCCGGAATTGCTGTCTGAGTCACGCTATAATAATTACTGCTCAGACAGATTGCACCGATTGACTCACACCTGGCCATCACACCCGGGATCTTTCTGCCCCTCAATGTTTGCATCGAATCGACAGATCTGTCGCTATGGACGGCGAGACCGACCGGGGATCTCCGGCGTGAGCCATTCGGGACACGAACATTCAATGGCCGTCAAAAAAGCAAAACGAAAGGCAACTCGAAAAGGGCATTTTCACAGGTCTGCAAGGTTCAGCCATCCCTCACTGCGGTGTCGGGTTGTTTTTCAACGGGCTGACAACGGAACGAATCGTGACGGGCCACCGGTCGACGGGCTCAGGGCTTGCAACGCATCAGATGCTTGCCGACGGAAACTGCTCCCGTCGGATTAACGATGGGTGATCCTTTTCCTGGTCTCTGTGATTCTGCGGTCGATCAGATCTTTCCGAGCGAAGTGGCCAGCGATGATGTGCTGTCGATAGACTACGGATGATTCCAAGCAACAAGGTGCTGTCCGACACAAAGAAAGACGAGAGTTGAACGAGGCTGACAAGAAACGGAAACGACATGTGGTGATCGTTGGTGGTGGGTTTGGTGGCCTGGAAACTGCCCGGCGCCTGCGAAAGGCCGATGTTCGGATTTCACTGGTTGATCGCCATAACTATCACCTTTTTCAGCCGCTGCTGTATCAGGTCGCAACTGGTGGACTTTCTCCGGCCAACATTGCAACACCCCTGCGAAATATTCTGCGTAAACAGTCGAACTGCGAAATTCTGCTGGCCGAAGTGGTCGACGTTGATATTAATAAGAAGCGTTTGATCTTCGCTGATGGCGAAATTGATTTCGACGATCTGGTGGTTGCAGCCGGGGCAACTCACAGTTACTTCGGGCGCGAAGACTGGGCATTGAACGCACCGGGACTGAAGTCCATTGACGATGCGACCAACATCAGGCGACGCATTTTTCTGGCATTTGAAGCGGCAGAACGCGAAGCAGATCCGGATATTCGCAGGGCCCTGATGACGTTTGTCATTGTTGGGGGCGGACCAACAGGCGTCGAACTTGCCGGAGCGTTGTCCGAGATCGCTCAACATACCCTGAAACACGACTTCAGGCACATTCATCCTGAAGATGCTCGAATTCTGTTGGTTGAAGCGAGCGAACATGTTTTGGCGCACTATCCCGAAGATCTTTGTCGGCGAGCAGCTGATAAAATCCGTTCGCGCGGGATCGAAATTCATGTCCACACGAAAGTCACGGAATTAACGGAAGACCACGTGAAGCTGACGAGCGCTGATGGTGAGTCAATTGTGCAAACAAGAACGGTACTCTGGGCGGCAGGGGTCCGGGCCAATCCGCTCGGGAAGATCGTCGCTACGGCGTGTGGCGTCGAGACGGATCGGGCAGGTCGTGTCCCCGTGACACCGCAGTTAAATGTCGATGGACACGAACATATTTTCGTCATTGGGGACATCGCGATGTGCCTGAACGAAGCTGGAAAGCCTCTTCCCGGGCTGGCTCCTGTGGCCATGAAACAGGGTGAGTTTGTCGCCAGAAGAATTACTGACCGAATTGCTGGTCGGAAGGACGCCACGCCGTTTCGGTATGTGGACCGTGGCACAATGGCGACGATTGGTCGCGCGGCCGCGGTGGCACAGATTGGCCAGAAACAGTTTTGCGGTTTTTTTGCCTGGTTGCTGTGGCTTGTTGTTCATTTGCTGCAGATCGTGCAATATCAGAACCGGGTTCTGATATTGTGCCAGTGGGCGTGGAGCTATCTGACCTTCAACCGCAGCTCGCGCTTAATTACCGGGGAAACGTCAGTGGTCATCCAGAGTGCTCAACAGCAGCCTCAGGTCAAATCCGGCAAGTCAGCATCTTAAACTGGTCCGATTGGCATCGTTAGGTGGCACCAGAGAATCCATGACAAATAACCATAAGACGACATGCAGTGTCTGCGGTAAACTTTTTTCACTGTCGGATCTGACTCCCGGTCGATTTGTTCGTCCGTTGATGTTTGATCGAATTCTGACAGAACATCCGGGCTGGAACGCGGATGCGTATATCTGCCATGAGGACCTGAATCATTATCGGAGTTTGTATGTTCAGGATGTGCTGGAGCAGGAACGTGGCGAATTGTCGACACTGGAACGTGAAGTTGTTGAAAGTCTGCGTCAGCACGATGTGCTGACGCAGAATCTCAATGATGAAGCTGATGAAGCGATGACCTTTGGGCAGCAGTTGGCTGACAAAGTTGCCACCTTTGGTGGTAGCTGGACGTTCATTTTGATTTTTACCGGCGTGCTGATTGTCTGGATCACGATCAATTCACTGGCTCTGTTCCGCAGGCCATTCGATCCGTTTCCGTTTATTCTGCTGAACCTGGTCTTGTCGTGTCTTGCCGCTATTCAGGCACCAATCATCATGATGAGCCAGAATCGACAGAACGAAAAAGATCGACTGAAAGCGGATAACGATTATCGCGTGAATCTGAAGGCAGAACTTGAGATTCGCCATTTACATTCCAAGATGGATCTGCTGCTTACACACCAATGGCAGCGGCTTCTCGAAATTCAGCAGGTACAAACGGATTTGCTGGAAGAAATCGGCAAACGTCATTGATTGACCTGGCTTCTTTCAGACAAGGTTTCGGCAATCCGGATTGCGACAAGAGTCGACCCAAAACAGACTGCCTCCACACCACAAACCTGACTGCATTCTTTCCGTGTGGTAGCATTCGGGCGAGATGTGAGCGTGTAACCAGTATCAGATTACACCGAATCTCAAACTGCCCACAGCAAAGAAACCAAACGAAACACACATGACGGGTACTCCCAACAAAACGATTCTTGACGAAGCCGACGCTGCCGGGAAATGGTTTCACGCAAAGAAGATGCGACCAATTTGGGCAAAGAAACTGGTGTTGGCTCAGACAGTGAAGACTCTGGAAGGCGAAGAACAGGTTGAAGCCGGTCATTTTCTTTGTCGAGGCGAAGCGGGAGATATCTGGCCGCAGACTGAGGACGATCTGAATCGCCGCTATACGGCAACACATGAAATCGACGCCGAAGGTTGGCAAAAGTATCAGCCTGAACTCAACGCTAAAGGAGTCATGGCCACGCAAATTGATCATCCGTTCTCAATTGAATCTTCATGGGGCAGACTATCGGGTAAGGCCGGTGATTTTCTGCTCAAGAATTTCGAGGACCGCGACACTGCTTATCCTGCCGACGTTTGGATTGTGGACCAGATCCTGTTTGGGCGAACGTATACCGCCATTCAGTAAGACGGTTAACCTGGCAGCCTGTTGAAGAACGGGACTGGCACGAGCGGGAGACCTGAAAATACGACGTTTTACAGCTGTTCAGCGTGCCTGTCCTGATTCTTCGACGGACCGCTGAAAGCGTATTGTCTGTATTCTGTGTGGCCGGGCATTCTCAGAATGGCCATCACCAGTTCCACGAGACATCGATTCGTACCGGGGAACATTCACCGCTGCGCGGCGGCTTTAGCTGAGCGGCAAGTCTGCTTGCCGAACGGTAGGCTCCAGAAAGAAGAAATCAGCATGACACAAGCTCCCGTGATGAAAGTTGCTGTCGTTGTCTTCGATGGTTTCACGGCTCTGGATGCATATGGTCCGGTAGAAGCATTCTGGGCATGTTCCCCCGGACAGTCCGTAAAGTGTTTCGAATGCTTCACAGTGGGCACCAGCGCCGGGGCGTCTATGAGTGGTGAAGGAATTGCAACCGTTGCTCAATATGCATTCACTGATGCCCCTGCCTGGGACATCCTTCTGGTGCCAGGTGGCCTCGGAACTCGCAAACTTGTCGATGACCAGGTGTTCCTCAATCAACTCGCAGCGGCCAGCGAACGTTCGAAGATCACCGCGACCGTCTGCACCGGCGCTGCTTTATTGGCACGAACAGGATTACTGGATGGGCGGAGGGCGACATCAAACAAACTTGCCTGGGACTGGGTCATCCAGCAGGGCCCGAAGGTGCTCTGGCAAAGACACGCACGCTGGGTTGACGATCAGAGCATCATCACGTCGTCCGGTGTTTCTTCCGGCATCGACATGGCACTGGGACTCATTGAGCGACTCTGCGGCAAACACACTGCAACCGAGGCCGCCCGGAAAATGGAATATGTATGGAACCAGGATCCTGATGATGATCCGTTTTCACCAGCCGTATGATCCGAACCATTGAGATCCTGCTGACCGGAACCAAAGCGCACTGAGGGCCGGTCTGCCCGTTGGAATTCTCTTTGTTATGCCTCGAGACAGACGTTCGGCGTTTCTTCCACAGGCATGGAGGCT
>JAGQQE010000618.1 GCA_020426345.1 Planctomycetaceae bacterium | reverse complement strand
TGGCGGTTGGTGAGGATCCGGACCGCGATGGATTGCAGGAAACACCTGCTCGCGTAGCGCGGATGTACGCCGAGATTTTTGGCGGACTACATGTCGAACCTGGTCGCCATCTGCACAAGGTATTTGAAGAACAGTACGACGAAATGGTGCTGGTGCGGGATATCTCGTTTAACAGCATGTGCGAGCATCATTTGCTGCCGTTCATGGGCGTTGCCCACGTTGGTTATATCCCTCGGGGAAAAGTCACCGGGCTCAGCAAACTGGCCCGCGTTGTCGATGAGGTCGCTCGGCGACCACAGGTTCAGGAGCGGATGACACACACTGTCGCGGACCTGATTGAGAATGAACTGCAGGCAAAGGGTGTTGTGGTGGTTATTGAGGCCGAACATACGTGCATGACCATTCGCGGCGTCAAGAAGCCCGGCGCTTTGACGGTGACGAGTGCGGTGCGGGGGTTGTTCAAGAACAACATGGGCAGCCGGGCCGAGGCAATGTCGCTCATCAATCGGAAATAGTTGGCTGGGCGTCGTATTTCGTACAAAGTCCTCACCGCCCTTTGATGGCTTTTTCAATGATTGCTCTGTTCGTCCTGAAGCTCACCGCCGGAATCACCCTGATGTGGTTCCTGATGCCTCGAAAACAGGTCACTGACGGCTTTTTTCGTATTCAGATGCGTCTTGTGCTCGGAACCACGGTCCTTTGCTCTCTGTTGCTTTCTGCCACTACCACTTTCGAAGCAGTCGCTGCGGGCAGAGACTTGTTGGCCGATTCCGCGGATCAGGCGTCGGATGATCAGATTGCACTTGAAAGCCCGCCCGCCACAGTGGCCGCCAGCAGTCGAACGGCGCACCAAATTCGCATCATGCAGATTGCCGCTGCGTTCATTGCCTATCCCGGTTCGATTTTCTGGGCTCTGGGCCGCCGAACTCCGGGGAATATTTGTATCTGGCTGCTGACGCTCTTATGTACGGGGAGCGTGGTTCTGCATTCGGTGTCCATCGGGACAGATGCTGCCACATGGTTACAGTTGCTCTCAGATGTTTCGTCTTCCCTGGTGCTCGGAGCGACACTAACGGGTATGTTGCTGGGACACTGGTACCTGACGACACCGACGATGTCGATCACTCCTTTGTGGTGGTTTAACCGCATGCTTGTGGTCGCCGGAGTCCTGCGTCTGCTGGCGTCAGCGGTCACCTTCGCACAATTTGGCTTTGCCACCTCAGACCTCACACGACAAATGTGGGCGTCGATCCGCATTATCGGCGGGGGGCTGGTACCGCTGATTGTCGCGATCCTCGTCTGGAGAATTTTGAAACACCGAAACACGCAGTCGGCAACAGGTGTTTTGTTTGCCGGCCTGATTCTTGTCTTCATGGGTGAAATGACAGCCGCGCTGCTCGAACGTGACGTCCACTTACCATACTGACGGAATGTTCCGAACAAAGACATCACCAATTGCCGGTGAATGAAAGCACATTCATGCACATTATCTTTCAATGCCCGGTCTGCAGTCACCAAACGGTTTCTTCTCCAGCGCCTGCTGATGGTCCGGTTTCATGTCAATGCGGCTGGACGCGGGACGAGGGGAGTCACGACTACCAGAACGGCCATCTTTGCCGATGTCGCATTTGCGGTTGTGAAGATCTGTGGCGTCAGAAGGATTTTCCACCTGCGCTGGGTTTGCTGTTCGTAGCGATGGGCATCATTCTGAGTTCCATTGCCTGGGCGTGGCATCGTCCACTCATCGCGATGGGCGTTTTGATGGGGTTTGCTTTAGTCGACCTGTTACTCTATACGTTTATGGGCGACATGCTGGTGTGCTACCGCTGCCGTTCACGCCATCGGAAGTCAGCAATGGACGACGAGCATCCGCGGTTTCACCTGGAGACTGCCGAACGTTACCGTCAACAGGCACTGCGTGAACAGGAGTTACAGAAGCACCAGTGATGTTACAGTGCCTCCTGGAATCCCGGAATCGTATTTGGCAGTCAGTTCAGTTTTGTGGGATTGTAGAACAACCGCCGGGTAAATCGCCTTGATTCGAAGACAGTGGCGGCTGGTAACGTTCCTCGATGGATCACCTGGTGTTCAGAGAAAACCTGGTGTTCAGAGAAAACCTGGTGTTCAGAGAGAATTTGTGTGCAGTGAGAACAGCATCGTAGTGCGAACCCCCCGTTGCAGTTCGGAGTCGTTGTGGAGGAAATTCGTCGCAGACTAATCGAAGACCTCAGCGATGTGGTCGAAGGCGAAATTCGCGTTGACCGCGCGGTTCGCGCTGCGTATTCGACGGATGCAAGTCTGTACGAGGTGGAGCCTGTCGCGGTCATCTTTCCCCGAACCACTGCGGACATTGAAGCCATCGCTCAGTGGTCGGCTGATGCTCG
>JAGQQE010000617.1 GCA_020426345.1 Planctomycetaceae bacterium | reverse complement strand
GATTACTCATGCGGCAATTGCTAGGTTCTGCATTTGGTTTTGGAGTTTGTCTCGCGGCTGCGTTTAACGCATCGGGAGCGGACCAGGCAGCAAACCCTCCATCATCACTGATACACACGTATAATTCGGCCTCAGACGAATTTTTTGCACTCGCACTGAAGGCTGAGAAGTCGGCAGCAAACGTTGTCAGGCACATTCTGATCGTCGACACTTCGGCAAGTCAGACTGGCAAGTACCGCGAACAGTCCATGAAGACAGTCCGGGAGCTGCTCCAGAATCTGCCTGAAAGTAACTCGGTCCAAATCTTCGCAGCGGATACGACAACGGTTGCTTTGACCGACGGATTCGTTTCCCCCTCATCGCTACAGGCAAGTCAGGCGATGGATCTGCTCGCTGCCCGCACTCCACTGGGAGCGACGGATCTCGGACAGACTCTCGTGAAAGCAACCGCTGCAGTCACGGGCAATCAGCCAGTCTCTTTGGTCTACGTTGGCGACGGAATGAGCGCGGCGGGACTGATTCCAAACGACAAAGTTCACGCACTGGTCGACGATTTTCAGGAACGTCAGATTGCGTACCACGCGGTGCTCCTGGGACCGGCGCTGAATACTCAGCTGTCAGGAGTCCTTGTCAACCACACTGGTGGAACGATTACGATCTCGCAGGAATCCGGGCTGGAACTGGCTTCGCAAATTCAATCGGCTCCCCTTTACGTTCAAAACCTGAAAGTCAGCGGTGGACAGCTCTCTGCCGACGACGTCGTTGCACTCCGTTCTGATCGACACACTCTTGTCTACGGCAAGGGTCATCTGGCGGAAGGAGCGACGGTACAGGGTGATTTCTCCGGCAACCAGCCAGTTCAATGGGTGCTTTCGTCCGGCCAGTTCATGCCAGCTGGGCCTGAGGTGAAGGCGGTCTATGGCCAGTGCGAAAGCACCAACGGCATCAACAATCAGTTTGTAGGTTTGTCTGGGCTGACCGCTGCAGCGAACGAACTCCACAACGTCGTATCCAGTTCTGCCGCTACTGCAGAGCGTCTTCACAGGATTGGACGAGATCGCGACGCGTTGCAGTTAGCAAAACAAGCATCCATTCTGGACGAGAACAATGTTCAATTGACCTCTCTGGTCAACACAATTGCTGCGAATTCTCCTTTCGCTCAGGAATCTGCCGACGACCAGCTTCGGGCTCCTTCCGCAGCGGATCAGGCGCCTCTTCTGGATGCCGCGACCAAAATTCAGATTATGACTCAGAAGTTGTCTCAGGAAGTGAATGCCGCGATCGACGAGGCCCGGCGATCCAGTGCAGAAGTACCTGATTACTCTGAGGGGATCCTGAAAGATATTCTCGCAACAGTGCGAGACGCGGCGGATATCAACCCCGAAGTTCGCGACGAACTCGAACGAAGGGTGATTTCCGCGATCGGTGCCGTTCAGTCCGATGTGGAAAAGAATCGGCTGATCAGCCGACAGCGTGCAGAGGCCCAGGCAATCAGCGAATCCCAGCGGAAGCTTCTCGCTGAAGCCGAACTTGACGAGCAAAGATTGCAAAGTCTGATCGATCAGGTTCGTGGCAACCTCAATCAGGCCCGCAAAGGCGATGCAGAGGCCTACGAAGAGGCGGAAACTGTCGCTCGAACGGCTTTGTTGCTGCGTCCCGGGGATGGAACAGCAACAGCAGCCCTTGTTGTCTCTGAGGCCGCCGGGCAACTCGACAAGGCCTACAAGCTCGTCAACATGCGGCACGACCGTTTCCTGGAAACGCTCTATCAGGTTGAACTTTCGCACGTTCCATTCCCGGATGAGCCACCTGTGCTTTATCCCCCAGCAGATGTCTGGCGTGCGTTGTCTCTCACACGCAAGCCAAAGTACGAGTCGGTGGACCTGAGAAGTGAACAACCAACAGAGGCTTGGCTCAACCGAATGCTGAAGGAGCCAATCCCGAATCTCTCGTACCCGGGCGAAGTCAGCCTGAAAGAAGTCCTTGATCAACTCTCACAGCACTACACAGATACTTACGGAAGCGTCGGTGGTGGAGTCGGTTCTGACTTCCGGATGACCATCGTGCCTGACAGGGTCGAACTGGATCTGGAAGGCATCTCATCGCTGGAAGATGTGACCATCAGCGACGTCGAGCTTCAGGGAATCCTGTTGAAGAACGCACTGAAGTTGATCTTCGCTCAAACAGACCCGGAACTGACGTACATGATTCGTGACGAAGTAATGGTGATCACGACTCGCGAAGCCGCGGAGTCTGATGAGAATCTGATTACTCGTGTTTACCCGATGGGCGACCTCGTCATGCCAACAAATCTCCATATGATGATGGGGGGCATGGGTGGCGGTGGCATGGGCGGCGGCATGGGCGGCATGGGCGGCGGCATGGG